>JAKQBV010000418.1 GCA_029573925.1 bacterium | reverse complement strand
CGCGAATATCGTAATGGAGAACGGCGGATGAACTTGGAAAAAGCATTACTCGAATTCGCTCAGCGGAACAGGATGAAAAGCAAAGGGCCGCTTTGCGTGACCTTGGTCGTGACAAGGCACGCCAAGAAACTCGGCCTTCCGCTAAAACCGGATAAACTGCTGACCGATGCAGGCGGGCAAGTCATGGGGCTGGGCAAGTCCGCTGTTCAGGCGATCCTCAGTGAACATGGAATTGATAGGGTTTTGGCCGAAGAAGGCGGCCGAACGAGTCGCGGCAGCGTCGGTAACATGAGGAAGTATGCGGCGTTCCTTAACGAACTTCACTCACAAGGCGCGGTCGATCTTGACGCCATCGAAAACTGGTGGATCGAACGCGTGAAAGAATATTTCGCCGGAAAACCTTTCTTTTTGCGTTTCGACGCATCGAAGTCCCTTCGGGCGGTGATCCGTGACCTATTGGAGCAAGCGGAAAGGCGGCAGTCGCAATCTCCCGGCGCGACATTCGTTGGGACCATGCTTCAGCACCTCGTCGGTGCGAAATTAGACCTTCTGCTGGATTCAGCGATTGAGCATCACGGTGCCTCCGTCGCTGACGAGTCATCGGGTCGAGAAGGAGATTTTCTTGTAGAGGATGTCGCCATACATGTCACGACTTCACCCTCCGAGGCTTTGATAAGAAAGTGCAAGAGAAACCTGGACAATGGCTTGAAGCCGGTGGTTATCACAATGCATAGAGGGGCTGTGGTTGCGGAAGGTCTCGCCGATCAAGCTGGTTTCGGAGAGCGGCTCGACATTTTCGAAGCCGAACAATTTTTGGCCGGAAATCTGTATGAGCTCGGGAAATTCGCGCTGGCGGGACGTCGGACGACAGCAGAGCAGTTGGTTGAAGCATACAACCGGATTATCGACGAGTGCGAGACGGACCCGAGCCTTCGGATTGAAGTTTCGCGATGACCGACGTTTTCCCCGAGAGCAAAAGAAGCTGGATTATGAGCCGAGTTCGGGGGAAAGACACATCACCCGAGCTTTTCGTCCGCTCTTTAATTCACAGGCTTGGCTACCGTTTTCGCCTCCACCGCAAGGACCTCCCCGGAAAGCCTGATATCGTGTTTCCCAGCAGGAAAAAAGCGATCTTCGTGCATGGTTGCTTTTGGCATGGGCATGAATGCTATAGAGGAAGCCGGGTGCCGAAAACAAATAACGTCTACTGGAAGGAGAAAATCGAACGAAACGTTGGACGAGACAAGGCGCGCCAGCGGGAGTTGGATTTTCTGGGATGGCGAACGCTTATCATCTGGGAATGCCAGATAAAAGACGTGAACACCCTTCAGTCTACCATCGTTTCATTTCTTGAAGAATAGCCCGCTTTTTCAATAGCTAAATAACCGAGCGCCATCGGAGGCAGGGCTTCGACCTGCGGAAGCCCGATCCGTTGAGCGGCATCGAGCCGAGCCGCATGGGCCGGGTCCGGTCCACCGACAACAGCATGCCGGTGTGGTTCAGTCTGCGGCGGTTGAGCAGGAGAGTCTCCACGCGTCTTCGGCGCGGAATGCCCGTGTCCACGTCCATCTCGAAGGATGCGCGGGCCTCGGTCACATAGGCGTCGGTCAGTTCGGCGAGGTTGAGCGCCTTGTTGTTCA
>JAKQBV010000404.1 GCA_029573925.1 bacterium | reverse complement strand
TTTGGACTGCGGCGATTAATGTATAGACCGGGGACATGGGTAACACAATGTTCGGGGACATAGGTAACAGGTTAGAATCCCCTCGAATAGAGCAGGTGAGGAGGGGAAGAATATGTCTTGGAACGAGGTGCCGGTAATGTCCCAACGCAAGGAGTTTGTGAGTTTGGCCGCAGTGGATGAAGCAAATATCAGCGCGCTTTGCGAGCGATTCCGGATTAGCCGCAAAACGGGTTACAAGTGGCTCAGACGTTTCGCGTGCGCGCCGGAGGACCCGGACTGGGCTCGGGACCGATCCCGGCGGCCCCATCGCCTGACCGGCTGCGTGAGCGAGGAAACAGAGAGGGCAGTGTTGGCGGTTCGCGACGAGCACCCTGTCTGGGGCAGCCGCAAGATCCGCAGGTGCCTTGAGCGGGGCGGTTGGCCGACGCCGCCAGCGCCGAGCACCATCACGGCGATTCTGCGGCGGAACGGCCGGATTGCGCCTGAAGAGTCGGCCAAACGCGGGCCGATGCAGCGCTTCGAGAGGGAACAACCGAATGAACTGTGGCAGATGGACTTCAAGGGCCGGTTCAACATGATGCGGGGACATTGCCACGCGCTCACCGTGGTGGACGACCACTCGCGCTTCGCCGTTTGTGTGGCGGCATGCGCTGTCGATGACCAAGCCCACGTGCGGCAGGCCCTAGCGGACACATTTCGACTCTACGGTCTTCCCGCGCGCATGTTGATGGACAACGGGACCTGCTGGAAAAGCGCCGACGCGCCGTATACAAAGCTCACCGCATGGCTGCTGCGGCTTGGTGTGGCCTTGAGCCATGGTCGGCCGCGCCATCCGCAGACTCAGGGAAAGAATGAGCGTTTCAACCGGACGCTGAAGGCGGAGGCCATCCGGGGGCGCCTGTACCGAGACATCGAAGAATGCCAGCGGGCGTTCGACTGCTTCCGCCACACCTACAACCACGAGCGGCCTCACGAAGCGCTCCAGATGGCGACCCCGGTCTCGCGATATCGCATCAGCCCTTTCGCCTATCCCGAAACCCTGCCTCCCATCGAATACCTTGCAACGGACATCGTGCGCCACGTGGGGGCGGCGGGGTATCTTTCGTATCGCAAGAACCGCTTTCATGTGGGCCGAGCTTTCAGCGGCGACCCGGTGGGCCTGCGGCACACGGAACGCGACGGCGTTATGGACGTCTACTACTGCGGACATATCGTCGCCGTGATCGATTTGAGGAGCGGGCAATGCACTCAGCAATAAATCGATTCCTTTCTCTCCCGCGCGCGCGCACGCGTTACGCGTGCGTATTCCCACCTGCTTCAAGCCTTTTTTTGTTCTTGATCTTTGTTCGCAAATGTGTTACCTATGTCTCCGAACACCTGTTACCTATCTCCCGCGCACATACATTAATCGCCGCAGTCCAAATTTACGCAATTTCACTATCTGAGCTTTAGTGGTAATCAGGAAAACCTTTTCCGGGTGGCGTCCACAACCCTGTTGTAGGTATGCTATGGGTAAAAACCAATTAATAATTTGTAGATTACTAGCCTTTTTATCATTTTTTCCGTGCGTGTGCGAGATTTTTTAAGATAATATATAATATTTTTTTAGAATACTTGACATCAATGCTGTTGGCCGGTATAATACTACCGAAAAATGAATATTTTATGGAGGTGGTCGTTATGACAATCGTAAGGTGGAGACCGACGGGTTTTCTAAGCGAGATGGGAAGGCTGGACGACGCTTTCGACAAGTTGTTCGGGAACAACCTTCTCGGCGACACAGACTCGGGCGTAGCGGCGCGCGGATGGGCTCCCGCTCTTGACGTCTATGAGGAAGAAGGGGCTGTCGTCGTCAAGGCGGAGGTCCCCGGCATGGCCAAAGACGACATCGCCATCGAGGTCAAGAACGACATTCTCACCATCAGAGGCGAGAAAAAAGTTGAGACCGAAGAGAAAAACAGGCGTTACTACAGGTCCGAACGCAGATACGGCGCTTTTACCCGCTCTTTCTATCTGCCCGAAGACGCGGACGCGGACAACATCAAGGCTTGTTACAAAGAAGGCCTGCTCGAACTGAGAATCCCGAAGATAGAAAAGAATCAAGAGGAAGACATCAAGAAGGTGTCCATAGACTGACGCGAGTCGCGAACATGTTTTAACGGCGGGTCGAGGCTGCCCTACGCCTCGCCCGCTTTTTATTTTGACACGCGGCGAGGAAATGGGATAACATTGTAGAGAACTTTTGCGCAAATCGGCGGACTGCATGAACAACAACCTGAAACGGGCGTTCGGAACAGCGGGAGCTTGCGGAGCGGCGGTCGCTTTCGCTCTGTTCCTTCTGCCCGTTGTAGCCGTAACGCAACAAAAAGCCCCTGCGCAGGCCGCCGCAGTCTGGCCCGCCACCATGAACCCGGTCTCCGAGATCGTCATCGTCGCGGTGGACGCCAACACCCTTTACTACCTCGGCCCGGAAAAAAGCAAGCGGAGCAATCAGGCGTACACAGGCCCGTATCCGATGCACAGGATGTGGCACGGGCGTCTGGTCGAGCGGCTCAGGGAGGCTGGCGCTCGCGCGGTCGCGTTCGACATGCTTTTCCAGCAGACTTGGGACACGCGCGACGACAAGATTTTCACCGACGCCGTCTCCGCCGGGCCTCCCCCCGTTATCGCAGGATTCGACATCATTCCAACTCCTCACGCTGTCAACCCCCAAGTTGACCTGCGCGCTTACGCCATCGGCAGAGCGGGAGCCGCCATCGGCAGGTCCGCCCCCGCTCTGGCCCTTCCATTCGAGGGTCTTCTGAAAGCGGGCGCTTCAACCGCCGGGCGGTCTCTTTACCCCGACGCGGACGGAACCCTGCGCCGCGTGGACATGTTCGTCAGCCATCAGGGCTACGTCCTTCCTTCGCTGTCTCTGGCAGTGTTTCTGGCGGCGGTTGAGGCTTCTCCCTCCGAGGTTTCTGTCTCAGGCTCCGGCGTTTCCCGCGCAGTCTCCGTCCGGGGCAGGAGCGTGCCTCTGTCTCAAGGCGACACCCTGCAGGTTCTTTTTCCTCCGCACAAATCGGTCTTCAAAACCGTTTCCTACTATGACATTGTGAAAGTTAAAGATAGTTTTAAGGCGGGCGCGGAAGCGAAACACAACGATAAGATGAGAGAGATATTCAAGGACCGCGTGGTCATCGTCGGATACACCGACGCCTCGACCGGGGCGCTGATGACTACTCCTGCGGGGGCAGGCTATCCGAGAGTTGAAGCCATCGCCGCCGCCGCCAATCAGATGCTGAACCTGTACGCGGGAAGAAACGCCGTCCCAGCCCGGATGACCGAGCCTCGGCCTTCTCCGAAAGGCTACTCCGACCCGGAAATCAACATCGAGCGCCGCTAATTCTCTTCCTCGATGTTTTTCCTGTGTAAACATACAAAAACATCCGCGATTGTTTTTGCGTTATAATATTCTCCGAGGCGCTATTCGATGGAACAGAAACGGCTCATGGGCATGTTGCGCAGGCTGAACGCGAAAAGCGTCCCGGTCAAAGTGCGTTTCGAGTGCACGAAACGCTGCAACCTCAGATGCGTCCACTGCAAAATAGCCCTCCGCGAAGCCCCCTCAGACGAGTTGTCCCCGGCGGAGATGGCGGACATATTCGCGCAGTTGAAAAAAGCGGGGACGTTTCAATTGGCGGTCACGGGCGGCGAAGTCTTCGCCCGTCCGGACGCGACAGAGGTTCTTGAGACTGTTTTCGCTCAGGATTTCCTTGTCGCCATCCAGACGAACGGGACGCTGGTCGGGCCAGAGCATATAGCGTTGATGAAACGCAACAACGACAAGCTGGTCCGTTGCGCGGTCAGCCTTTACGGAGGAGACGCCGCCGCGCACGAGGCCGTCACCCAAACCGTCGGCTCGTTCGACGCGGCCGTCCGGACGATATCCCGTCTGAAAGAGGCTGGAATCTCAACAGCCGTATTCTGCATGTTGATGAAAGAGAACGCGCCATATTTCAGGAAATCCGAAGAGTTTTTCAAACAACTCGACGTCCACTATCAGTTTTCCACTCTCATGGTGGCGCGGGAGGACGGCTGCGCGGACCCCTTGGGCCATGTGGTGGATGACGAGACCCTCGGGTCGCTCCCCATCAAGTGGGACGAGTTCCTGAACCCCGACCCTTTGAGCGTCCCATCCGCCTATCCGCCGGAAACCAAGATATCCGAGTGGTGCGTGGCTGGCCGCATGGCAAATATTTTGCCGAACGGCGATATGGCCCCCTGCTCCGTAATCAAAACCCCGGCTGGCAACCTCCGGGAAAGCTCTTTTCAAGAACTGTACGATTCGCCCCTTTTTAAACAACTTCGCGCTTTGCGCGTGGGCGACATGGAGTGCAGGGACTGCGAATACTTCCCCCGTTGCAAACCATGTCCGGGGATATCCTTCAACGAAAGCGGCAGATACACAGCGCGCACGCGCGCTTATTGCAAACTCACTAAAATATTCATCAACATGCCGGAAGGCTGACATGAGCGGGATAAAGATCGCCACATTGTGCTGCAACAACGTTATGACGAGCGCCGGGCTGCTCGCCGAGCACGGCCAGAGCTTTCTGGTCGAAACGCCGGACGCGTCCATCCTTTTCGACGCCGGGCAGACCGATGTGGCGGTCCGCAACGCGGCGAAACTGGGAAAAGACCTGAGCAAGACGGACATCGTAGTCCTGAGCCACGGCCACTACGACCACGCGGGCGGACTGCTCGCCCTGCTCGATGTCGCAAAAAACTTCAAG
>JAKQBV010000395.1 GCA_029573925.1 bacterium | reverse complement strand
CGTCCTCTGTCTTCTGATTATCAGCATCTTCGCGCCCTTCCCATGTTGTGTTTCAGATGCGATAATTATGCCATATTAGTCGCTTATTGTCAACCATTTTTTAAAAGAATCTGAAATCATGAGAAAAACAACAGCGTCAATCAAAGGGCTTTTTGCGGAAACGGAGGCGGGAAAACATGGATTTAAAAAGCATCAGATTCGGCACGGAACTCGAGGTCATCCGGATAACGCGCGAGACTGCGGCGCGCGCCATCCAGTCGGTGGTCGGAGGAGAAGTCAGGCATGTGGGCATTCCGAGCAATTTCGACCCGTGGGAGGTCACAGACAGGCGCGGTCGCATCTGGAAGGTTGTCGCGGATGCGTCGCTCTCTTCCGTGCCCTTCAATCTGCGGGCGGAAATCGTTTCTCCGATCCTGGAATATTCGGATATTCAGGAGCTGCAGGACATTGTTCGCGCGGTAAGAGAAGCGGGTGGGAAAGCTGATGAACTTTGTGGCCAGCATGTTCACATAGATGCCGCGCCGTTTGACGCCAAGTCCCTTTCGAATCTGGTGAAGATTGTTTACAAGCAGGAAGACCTGATTGTGAAAGCCCTCGATATAGCGCCGCACCGGCTGGCGCGGTACACAAAAAAATTGCCCGCCGAAATCATCGAAAAAATCAACAAGACGCGACCGAGAACAAAAGACGACCTCAATCGAATCTGGTACGGATACTACAACGCGAATCCGGTGCATTATTCCCCGGAACGCTACTTTGGGTTATCGCTACATAATGTTTGGTATCGCAATACTGTCGAGTTACGATGGTTCAAGATGCGCGGGCCGAAAGGCGGACTGCATGCCGGGCAGGTGAAAGCGTACATACAATTCTGTCTCGCGCTCGGCGCGAAGGCCATCAACAACCGCGCTGCGAGCAGCCGCAAACGGACGGTCAATCCCATCAGCAGCAAGTACGACTTCCGTGTGTTCCTGCTCGGACTTTCGCTCTCCGGAGACGAGTTCAAGGCGGCTCGCCAGCACCTGCTCGCCAACCTCGAGGGCGACAGCGCCTTCAAGAACGGACGCCCGCAGGCGGAACAGGCGGCGTGACGCGCAATGAATGAAACGATGAAATGGAACATCACAAAGGGATTCCTGGGCGGCATCCTCATGCTTCTCGAAGAGGACGACCGGCGGGGGCTGCTCGATTACGACGAGATGATGATTGAACTCAAAGAGCTTGGGGTGTACTCGCTCACACACGCGGATGTCCTCTATTCAGCGAAGGGACTGCGGCTTCTTTCCCTCGCCACGTTTTTCGGGATGCCGTTCGCGGGCGATGAATTTGATTTTTCGCGGAACGCATGGCGGCGGGATAAGTTGACGGCGCGCTCTCTGGAATACCGGGCGACCGGGGACATCTCAAAGTGGTTTTCGGAAGGAAGTGGTAACAATGCGGATTATTCTGCGGGGCGGTGAGAAATTCAGCGGCTCGCCGCTGAAAATCGTGACCCTGATGAAAGGCTCGACGATGTTCTCGGACGTGAAGACCATCCGCGAGTATGTAGACATGGTGCTTCGCAACGCGAAGATGGTAGAAAACGTCGAGCTGATGGTCAAGGGAAATACTGACGAGGAGCTCGCGCGGTCGCTCATCGGCGAGCTCATCGCGCACGGACTTGCGAAGGAGGAGTGAAATGGAAGACCCGGTGAAAAAGGTGGCTACTTTTATTGAGCGAGAGAATTGCTTCGCAGTGCTTGGGCAACTCCGGCGGCTCGGCGTCCTGTCGAAGGACGACATCCGCAGGGCGATGGGAATGAAGCGCGCCGAATTCATAGTTTTTATGAGGGAGAAAGCAGGAATTGCCGGTACTGAAAACGACGCGGAAGGAGAACGGAATGTCGAATAAGAAAAAGCGGAAGGCGTCACGTAAACGCCGGGACCTGAAAAAGGATTTAAACCCGATCATTGTCATCAATGAGCCTGACGAGTGTCTCTATGTCATCGCGGATTTTTCATTGCCGGGGTGCAATACCATCCGCCGCGTCATGTCGAAACGCATGAAAGCCAGCGGGAACATCACCGCCGTCACTTATACGGGCATCGTCGGCCCGGATCGCACCTGCCATTCGAAAACCGGTATCCTTGAGATGAAAGACGTCCCGCCGGAAAAGTTCTGGGCATCCGTGCGCGTCCTCGAGCAGTTGTATCTTCTGCGCGGGGGCACGTCTGAAATCCGGAATTATTACGGTCTGACGGTGCGGGAAGCGGCGGAACGGATGCGGAGATTAAATAGCGCACTCGTGTGGACGAACAATGAATGCGACCGGATAAATCTTTAAGGAGTGAAGCGGGATGTGCGGCTTGACGGGGGTAATACTCCAGACGAAGCGGAGGTGGAAGACGGAGCGCGAGGAAATCGGCCGTGCCTTTACCGATCTTCTTCTGCTCAATCAGGTGCGCGGGAAAGATGCCGCCGGGCTCGCCATGGTTCGGCGCGATGGCACGTATTCGCTTTTCAAGCGCCCGGGCCCTGCGGCGAATCTGGCCATGGAAGATAAATATTCCGA
>JAKQBV010000390.1 GCA_029573925.1 bacterium | reverse complement strand
GAACTCGAATTCGGCCCCGGATACATCATCCCGAAACCATTCGACCGCAGGTTGCTGACGTTCGAGGCGCTGGCGGTCGCCCAAGCCGCCGTCAAAGACGGAGACGCCCGCGTGTCGGACATCTCCAACTATCCGCAATACCTAGCCGCAATGGCGTTCACACCGAAAATCGAATTCGCCGCCAGAGCGGAGATTTCAAAAGCCGTCCGCTTTGAAGACAATTGGATACTGATCGACGAGAAGAAGCGGAACGGCGGCTGCGCGTACCTGTGCGACGCGGGTGTTGAAACCGGAGGCGCGGCCCCGGACTCTCTGGCCGGAAAACGGGTCGAGCTTGCCGTCAACGACGGAAAAGTGAAAAAAATCGATATCCTGTGACCGCCGCCATGCGTCGCGGCCTTTTGTTTCAATAACATGAATTCTCCATTTACATTGCCCTTGCCGTCTGCTATTTTTTCGCTGTGGAAACATTGATGAACGCGCCGTCGCTTGCGAAAGTCCTGATACTCTTCGGGGTGATACTGACGCTGTATAAGTTGAAGATTCCCCTGTGGGCGGCCATATTCGCGGCGTCCGCGTTGACAGGGCTTTGGTTCGGCGCGGGAGTGGCTGGAACCGCAAAGAACATGCTTCTATCCGCAGCCTCGGCGGACACGCTGTGCCTGTGCCTGATCGTGGTGGGGCTGCTGGGGCTGAGCCACCTGCTGAACGACACCGGGTCGCTGTCCCGGCTGGTGGAAGGGCTTACGGCGGCGTTGGGAGGCACGGCAAGGAGCGCGGCGGCCCTGCCCGCCCTCATCGGGCTGCTGCCCATGCCCGGAGGCGCAGTCTTCAGCGCCCCGCTCGTGCGCGCGGCCTGTGAAGGCGGCTTCCAGTCTCCCGAACAAAAATCCGCTGTCAATTACTGGTTCCGACATATATGGGAATACTGGTGGCCGCTGTACCCCGGCATCATTCTCGCCACCATCCTATTCAGCATATCCGCGTGGAAAGTGATGCTGATACACCTGCCCCTGACCGCCGCCGCCGTCACATTCGGATGGATATTCATCATGAGGCCAGCGTTCAAGCAGAAGCCGGGCGCGGACGCGGGCGCGGTCGAGTGTGAACTGCCGCAAGGCCCGGCGCGCAGAGACGCCATGCGGGCGGCAGTCCGCGAAAGCGCCCCCATAATCATCATGATTGCCACCACATACACGCTCGGCCCCGCCCTCAGCGCTTCCGGACTCAACGGTTCCGCAGTCAAATATATCCCCGTCATCACGGGGGCCGCAGCGGCGATAGCATGGCTCGCCGTCGCGCGGCGCGCGGGGGTTCGCCGAGTGGCAGCCGCCCTGTTCGGCCGCGCTCAAGTCCCCATGATCCTGCTCGTCGCCGCCATTATGGTGTTTCAGGGAACGCTTATCCGGGTCGGCGCATTTGAAAACATCCAGACCGATTTAGCCACCTACCGCCTCCCCGCCATCGTCATCATCGCCGCCCTGCCCTTCATCTCCGCCCTCGTCATGGGGCTGGCCGTCGGGTTCGTCGGAGCCTCCTTCCCAATCGTCATTTCCCTGCTCCCGGCCAGCGTCATGGATTCCACCGAACGGCTCGCCTATTTCACCCTCGCATACGTCATGGGATACGCCGGTATGATGCTAAGCCCCGTCCATCTCTGCCTCATCGTCACCAAAGACTTTTTCAAAGCCGATTTTTTCAAGATATACAAACAAATAGCCATCCCCTGCGCCGCCACCCTTCTATCCGGCCTCGCCCTCTCCGCTCTGTACAGATTTATTTTTTAGCGCGCCGTTTTCGAAAATGCGCGAATCAAGCCTTTCTTCCTCTTCCGCTTTCGTGTGTTAGAATAATCTAGAATGACAGTGGAGGAGTCTGACATGACCGAACCCCTTTGCAAGCGCAATATCGCGGATCTCCCGCGTTCCTTTGCCGTCGCAATCGCGCTTCTGTGTTTATTAGCCGTTTACAGTCTGCCGTGCGGGGCGGCGGTGGTGACCGACAGAACGAATACGGATAGAATCGGTCAGTTTGCGAAAGAAGCTTCTCTTGTCGCTCTGGTGGAGATAACGGGAGTCAGGCCGGACGCTCAACAGGAGTCGCAGGGAAAAACGACGCGGAGGGAAACGAGCCGGGCGATGCTTGCCGAGGCGCGTCCGGTCGAGGTCTTCAAGGGACATGTCGAGGGCGATTTCATCCTCATCGAATTCACAGAGTCGGATATGGCGATTGTGCCTCCTCCAGTGTCGTTCAAAACGGGCGACAGGCGGGTTGTTTTTCTTAAACATTCCGCTTCGGCTGACAGGTTCGCTCCGTTGACCGCCAATTCGGGAAGCGAAGCTCCGACAGACGCGCTTCTGGAGCGGCTGCGCGCGGATGCCGCGCAACCGGGAGCCAAACGCGGCAAAGTGTCGGCGGTCATCGACGCGGGCAAAGAAGCCGTTTTCCCTTCTAGCGGCGCGCGCGTGTCGATTGTCATAAAGAATCAGTCGGGGGGCGCTTTCAGGCTGTATGAAAACATTGAAGGCGCGGTCGCGATAAGCGTTCGGGGCAAAGACGGAAAGGAAATCGCAACAAAGAGCGACTGGAAGGTTCCCCCAAAAGGGGCGGCATTCCTGCTGCATCACGGGCATTCGCTGACGGCTGAGATAGACCTGTCCGCAATGTTTGAAATCGACGAGCCGGGCGAGTACGCTGTCGCCGCGAGAATCGAGTTGCCCGCGCCGCCGTCCGGAGGCGCCCCGCCTTCTCTCTCAGCTCCGGTTGTCTCAATCCAGATTCGTCGATAAGGCCGACGTCTTTTTCTTGTTTCAATTTTGTATTCTTAGATTCACATAGCCATTCGTATTGCCATAACGCAAGCGTGAAAACGGGGGGACTGGCAACGCGCTTCTCTGCGATGCCTGTACCCTCTTTTCGCTCCTAACCACATCGTAAAATGGATTCGGTCTCAATCTCCATATCTGGGAAAAACCATTAACGGGCAATCTTCGCAGTGGGGCGTCGTGCCGCAGTATCTGTTTCCCACTGCGACAATCAGCGCGTGATATTCGTTCAAAAGAGCGACATCTTCAGGAAGCCTTCGCGTGAAATACAGCCTCATCGTCTCATAATCGGCGTCCGGGGAGAAGAGGCCGTGTCTGCCGCCGATGCGGCGGGTGTAAGCGTCCGCCACGAACACAGGCTTTTTCGCCGCGTACAGAGTTATGGAGTCAGCCGTCTCCATCCCTACGCCGTTGACGGAAAGCAACTTAACGCGGAGTTCAGGCGCGGGAAGAGCGAACAACCTGTCGAGCGAGCCGCCGAAGTCGTCGAAGAGCATATCGACGAAGTTCTTCAGTCTGCGAGCCTTGACGTTGTAATAGCCGGAAGGGCGGATAAGCTCGGCGAGCGAGTCTGCGTCCATGCCGCGGATCGCGACAGGATTGAGCGCTCGCGCCTCTTTAAGATTGGCAATAGCGCGCTTTACGTTGCGCCAAGCGGTGTTCTGGGTGAGAATCGCGCCGACGCACACCTCGAACCTAGTGCGGCCCGGCCACCAGCCCCTCGGGCCGATCCGCTCATACATCGCCTCGTACATCCGCATGGGAAGTTCGGTGTCGGAGCGCGCGTCTTTTGCTCTTCGCGTCATGTCGCGACTCCCGGCGTCAATCTTCAATCTGCCGCAAAGCTTTCGCGAAGTCCAGCGTCAGTTTGCTTCCTCCTGCCGATATCGCAAACTCGCTCTTGTTGAAATCCGCCTGACAAAAGGGATTGTCGAACCTTTTGAAACCGCGCATCGGCTCCTGATTGCCGTTCACGGTGAAATCGCCTTTCCAACCGAAGCTGATTTTTCCGACGCCCGGAGCGTCGTACTTGACGCTCAAACCATTCGTCTTCAAATCCGCGCCGAGGATGGAAGCCTTGAACCTGTCGAACGAGCCGTCTGTGGCGCGGCGGCCCAACTGGCATATCCATATCGCGCGGCGTCCGGGCGCGACAAGCTCCACTCCGGCGTCCCTTCCCTCTTCCGCCCAGAACGTCGGGACGTTCGAATACAGCGCGATATATCCGTCTCCCTTTTTGCCGAACGTCCAGTTCCCCTCGGTCTCCACAATGTCGAACGCCCATTTGGGGAAAAACGCGTGAGTGTAATCGTGGAAGTTGCGCTGTCCAAGCACTGTGGAGTTTTTCAGGTTGTACACGGCAACGAGCACGTTTTTATACTGCGCGACGCGCGGGAGCCTGTTGTGCCCCCAGTATGTGGGCGTTCGGTCGCCATCGTCCACCGGCGAGCCGGGATGCGACGTGAACACCACCGCGTCCGGGCTTAACATCGCCTGCCAGATATGATGCTGATTCCCGATGTATCCGGGCATGTAATCCAACGCTGAACCGAGAAAATAGTCCGGCGTCCGGTATCCTATCTTGTTCACTTCAGATAGCAGCGCCCTGTCGGACTCAATAGTCAGGAATCTGGTTATGAACGCTGTCAAACCGTTCGCCGGTATCAGCTTTATCTCCTTCGGGGCCGAGTCCACAAACGGGTGTTTCCAGAGGTCCCACTTGTGGAACGCGGCGAGCGTGTGCGCGACCACCTGATGTTGCGTGAACGCGCTCATTCCCCACAGGAAAACAAGGTCGTCGGGATTCTTCGGGTCCAAGCCGTGCATCGCCAAATCCTGAAGTCGGATGCCGTGACGTTCGCGAGTCAGATATTCCTCCTGAAGAGCGCGGCCCGCATTCACAATCGCCTGCGGCGGCCTGTAGCTTCTGCTCATCGCAAGCGACGTAGAACACATCCCCGGCGACGGATAACCGTATCCCCACACCTGATAAACCACTCCATTGACGGAATCATTCCTGCCGCTCACAATCTTTTTCGTGTACGTCCTGCCGTGCGAACCGGCGTACATCCCCCTAAAAAGGTCCGAGCCGATGTCAAACAGCGCTAGGTCGTAGGCCATCGCCGCGAGCCGCGACATCTCCGGGTCAAGCGAGTAGTCCGCCAGCGCCAGAATCGCCGGAAGGTTCTCAGCCATGTAAACATTCGAGTCCCACTCGCTGAAGCCCCAGCGGGCGCGCCTGTCTATCCACTTTTTGATGTAAGGCTCAGCGTGCTTCATGTGTTCGCGCCCGGAACGCTTGTTGTTGTTAAACGTCTCGTCTGGAAACATCTGCCCCATCAGATATTCGCTCGAATGAAAAAGAATCTGGTGGTTTTCCGTCCAAGAAATCATCTTGTCCGGTCCCGGCTCGTCCACCCAGTATTTGAAGTTCAGTACCGCGCCCTTAAGCCGCGCGTATTGCTCCGGAGTCAGAACGGGCGACGCCGAATGCTCATACAGCGCGCGAACTACCCGGATCATGGTGAAATCCGCGCAGTCGTCCCGGGTGTCTAGAATCTTTGCGCTCTCCTCCACTATCTCGTCCGGAATTTTTTCCAGCAGACCGGCGCGGACAGCAAGCAACGATTCCAACAGAGAATTCGCCTCCGGATTCGCCGCAACCGCCAGAGTCTTCGCCTTCCGTTCCTCGAAAGTAGAGTCCTCGGGAGTCGTCCGCTGGATGTCCGGAACGGGCGCGGAACTCGACCACGCCGGAGCGCCTTCCTTCGGCTTCCATTTATCCGCCTTCACTCCGAATTTGACGTCTATAACCACTTTCACGACAACCACAAGCGCCAACGCGGCCGCCGCCACGACAATAACTATCGTCTTTGCTTTTTTAGATTTCATTCATCAATCTCCCTGTTTGATATCATGCCATTATTTATTCCTTCGGGTTCCTCTTCCTCTTCCCCCGGAGGGCGCGTCTTCCATCTTTTATGTATCCAGAACCAGTGGTCGGGATGCCTCCGCACGAATTCCTCTATCGCCGATGTGTACCCCTGACAGTAAGCGGCAATATCCTTGCCCGCATCTCCCGTTTTTTTGATAACCACCTCTGGGAGAATCACCGCGTGATGCTTCTCGTAACCTTCCCTGACAATAAAAAGAGGGATAACCGGGCAACCGCACCGGACGGCGAACAGCCCCGGCCCTTTGAAGGCGGAGACCTTCGAGCCGAAGAAGTCCACGAATATCCCCCTTGTTCCGGCGTTCTGGTCAGAGACCAGCCCGACGCACTGATTTGCCGCCAGCAGTTCCGTTATATGTTGAAACATCGGGACGCCGCGCGGTATGTGTTTCGTGCCCTTGCTTGTTCGCAGCTTCACAATCATGTCGTTGATTACGCTATCCTCCTGCTCGCGGCCCACCGCGGTCAGAGGATAGCCGCAGACGGCAAGTTTCCACGCCAGAAGTTCCCAGTTTCCGTAATGCGACGAAATAACAACCGCGCCTTTGCCCGCCTTCAGCGCGGCGGCAAGATGCTCAATCCCCTCTATGGAGACCATCCGTTCGAGAGTTTTTTCGTCGTAAACCGGGAACCGCATGAACTCGAACATGCTTTTAATGAGGTTCTGGATTGAGCGTTTTGCTATTTCCCTCAATTCATCTTCGGGATACTCATCCCTGAAAGCGCGCCGCAGGTTGCTCAGCATCAGCTTCATGCTTCGAGGATAAAGCCTAACGAAAAGAGAGCCGAGGAAATTCGCAAGCGACTCCTGCGCCCGCGAAGGCAAAACTCTCAACAGCGCCGATACTAACCATATAAACATATGCGTAAGCTTCATAAAAAAAGAACCGCCCGCCCCGCCCGTTTCCGGACTCGCCGATTCGACTAGCTCACTTTAGCGCTTTTTCCCGCCCTATTTCAAACCAAAAGCGCCGGGAACCGTTCGCGCCGATTGCGGCATAAGAGCGATTGCGGTAATTCCGCGAGGCGCTTTACAACCAGCCACGAAAATATTATAAATTATCCGTTGACGGAGTGTAGCTCAGCATGGCTTAGAGCGCTGCGTTCGGGACGCAGAGGCCGGAGGTTCGAATCCTCTCACTCCGATATCAAGAAAGACAATGACTCAAAATTTACGCGCCCCATGAATTACTATTAAAATACTTTTCTTCGATTTCCCAAGGTCGTCTTCGGATTTTTTTTTCAAACCGTTGAATGCGCTCTTTGAAATGATAGAATAAGCGCAATCGAAACTTGAAAAAAGCGCGGGAGACGCGCGGGTTGTGGGCGGCGGTCAAGGCCGGGCGCCGAGCCACAGGAGATGTCAGACGCGGGATTGGAAGCGACTCCGCCGACAACGTTCTCCAGATCCGTCGCGGAGCGGCGAAATCGCCGACACAGTGAAGGCGGCATAAAGCCCGCGCGGCCGCCGGGGAAAGAGGGAGCATGAGTTGGACACTGAGCAGCCCCGCATTCAGTGAAAATCAGCGCATCCCCGACAGGCACACTTGCAAGGGCGTTGATGTATCTCCTGAATTGCGTTGGAGCGCGCCCCCAAGCGGGACTGTCGAGCTTGCGCTGATAATGGACGACCCCGACGCTCCGATGGGGACATGGACGCACTGGACGATCTACGGGATAAGCCCGGAAACTATGTCGCTGCCGGAGAATGTGGACAGAGGAGCTAGGGTCGCTTCGATTAAAGCGGCGCAGGGATTGACGAGCTATGGGACGACGGGATACGGCGGGCCTTGCCCTCCTCCCGGCCCCGTTCACAGATACTTCTTCAATCTATTCGCGCTGTCAGAACCGTCCGGGCTTCCGCCTGCCGCAAGCATCGAAAATATCTGGGCGGTCGTCAAAAAACTGTGCATCGCGGAAACACAACTAATGGGGACATTCGGAAGATAGTTCGTTTTACTAGAGCAATCCGAAGAAATTCCAGAGAGAAAGAAACGGAGTTGTTTCATCGCGCGGCCGTCTATTCTACCGCTTTGGGCGCGCCGGAGATAACGCTGAAGAACTTCTTTCGCAGGGCGCGCTCCATAGCGGCCATGACGGATTGGTCTACGCTTTCCGCGCGGGCTAGTTTCAGAGACACTTCCGCCGAATCCTTTTTCGGCAGTCGCCTGAGAATGGCGGCGGCTCTGTCCGGAGGAAGACTTCCCAGAGCGGCTACGGCGACATCCGCTGATTCCTCGCTCAATATGTCCGCAACCTGAGCGTCGTCATACACAGAGAGAAACTGAAAGAAATCGCTCATCCGCGCCTCCCGCGCGCCCGCCTCGGCGGGCCTTCCCGATGGACATATTTTACACCTTTCAAGCCCTTGCGCGCCAGCCCCGCGTCCGCGCGATCTTTTTCATAGGGAAAACATGGCGTTTTCCCTATGAAATATATTCCACCCTCTATTGACACCCCATTTTCACAATGATACAATCGCACTCAACAAAACTTTTTCAAGGAGGCGTGTATGGCGAAGAAAGTTGTGAAGAAGGTTGCCAAAAAAGCGGCAGCAAAGAAAGTCGTGAAAAAGGTTGCCAAAAAAGCGGCGCCGAAGAAAGTCGTTAAAAAAGTCGTGAAGAAAGTCAAAAGGGCTCCGAATCCGGAATTCATGAAACCCGTGCAGCCGGACGCCATCCTCGGCGCCCTCGTGGGCACAAAACCCCTGCCCCGCACCCAGATCACCAAGAAACTCTGGGAGTACATCAAGAAGAACAACCTTCAGGACCCGAAGAACAAAAGAATGATCAACGCTGACGACAAGCTCAAAGCGTTCTTCGGCGGAAAGAAACAGGCCAGCATGTTCGAGCTGGGCAAATACATCAAAGCGCACGCTTCCTGATGCGCCGAATCAACGCGTCGACTTGAATAAATAACGGAGAAAAGAGGAGGGGGCGTTTCTCGCGAAACGTCCCCTTTTTAATTTCTCTAAACCCGAATCCGTCATTTGGATTCGGTAGCGATTGTTCAGAGCGGATGAAATGCGAGGCGCAAGACGCATTTTTGAAGTGAATAGAACATACGGTTCATGAACAATATAAATGGGTGGCGCTCACAAACTTGCTTTGTGCGTGAGTACGCCG
This sequence comes from bacterium, assembly GCA_029573925.1. Lineage (GTDB taxonomy): Bacteria > UBP15 > UBA6099 > UBA6099 > UBA6099 > UBA6099. The sequence continues at coordinate 431 of JAKQBV010000390.1, read as the reverse complement.
CTATGAAAATCGCCCCGGTTCGCTGGCCCTATCGGCGAATCCGGGCTAAAAAATCATCCGAAATTTCTCACCAACAAAATAAGAACCGGCGGCTGACGGATTGCCGAACCGATTCATCACTTCGCGCATGGCATGTGTTTCTTGATGAACGCTTCCTCTTCCTTGAGCCAGCCGTTCTTCCTGACCAACTCGTATGTTGTCTCGTTCAGCTTCTTGGCCCTTTCGTCGAGCGCGGTGAAGTTGCCGTCTATCATTGCGAACGCGAATTTGAAGCCGTTGAATTCCGGGTTTCGGTGCGCCGTCGTCATTATGTCCCGCAGTTTCAGAGACACCGGGGATGGAACTCCGGAGCGGGCGACGAACACCCACGTGCTCTCGAAAGGTTCGCAATACAAGGGGGCGAATGTGGCTGACTTTTTGTTTAATTCGCC
>JAKQBV010000381.1 GCA_029573925.1 bacterium | reverse complement strand
TCTGTTTTTTCATTTCGATATTCTGGATGCGGTCTTCCTCGGCGCGCTTAGCTTCCGTCACGTCGATGAAACTTTCTATCCCGCCGATGATGTTTCCGTCCGCGTCTCGCAACAGGTCGGCATTTTTGCTGACAAGAATTTTCTTGCCTGCTTTTGTGACTATTTCGCATTCCTTGCCGACAATCGGCCCGGTTCGCGACGAAGGACTGAAGAGGGCGCAAAAATCTCCGCAGGCTCCGCTCATAATATAAGAGCAGCGCTGCCCGACCACTTCTTCCGCCGTGTAGCCGGTCAACCTTTCGGCGGTGTTGTTCCATTTCTGGATTATCCTGTCGGTGTCCACTGTGAACAAGCCGCTCGGCAACATCTTAATTATGTGGTTGAGCCGGTCGTGGCTCAGTTTCAGCTCTTTCTCCAGTTCCATTTCTTTTTCGAGCGCCGCTTTGTCTTTTTGAAGCTGTGTCGCTTTCATGCTGTATTTGAGCGCGGCGTATCCCACCGAATACATGAGCAGCAACACGGCGCACGTGAGAATCATCATATTTCGCCAGTGGTCTGAGATCGGCCCGGAGATGGCTGCGTAAGGAGTGGAAATCACCACCGTCCATATCCTGTCGCCTATCATGAAAGGATGAATGGAAAACAGCGTGTCGCCGATCTGCATCGTCTTCGGCCTGCCCCGCCATATCTCGCGGGCGAGCGCGTCGCAAACTTCCTCGTCGAACACTGGATGATCGTCTTTCAGCTTCTTGCCGATGAACCCGCCGTCCGGGTGATATATAATCGCTCCGTCCTCGTCCACTAACCATGCGTATCCGCCCTCGCCTATCTCTATCCCGCGCAGAAACCTGCTCGTTATGCTGTCCAGCTTTATTATCGTCGCCACGCTCCCGTTCATTTCCCTGCCTTTGAACACCGGGGCGTGAATCGCTATGGCGTCGAATCCCTCGACCGCTCGGAACAACCCGCTTATCACCAATCGTCTGGTCTCGAAAAGATTCACCACATGCTTTTGGTATTTGATATCGGCGTAAAGAGAATTTTCATCCACAGGATACATGTCCGTAAGAATGCCCTCATTGCTCATCCTGTATCCCGCGTAAGCGATATCCTGATTCGACCTGTAGAAATCAATCAGAAGCTCCATAGTCTGAGGGCTGTCAATATCCTGCATGCGCGGCGCGGCGGCAAGCGAAAGCATATCGCTAGTAAGCCTCGCCACCACGGATTCTATTCCCTGCGCGCTGCTCTTCGCTATCTCGCTCTGGAGGTCTTGGAATTGTTTAGTGAGAGTTTCTTTAAAAACGCGGTGGACGTTCAACCCGTGCCAAACCAGCCCCGCCGCAATCGCCAAAGCGACAAACGAAACAAAAATGGGCATCCAAGCTGACGCCGGCCGCTTCAGCAATGTGTCCGATTTGTTCAATACGACATCGCCTTTCTTGAGAGCGAATATCGACAAGTTGCACATTCATTGATAACAGCTTAATTATAATATGTCTTTTAAGCGCAAGTCAAGTTGCGCCCGTTCCATTCTCCGCCGCGCAAAACCGGTTTGACTCCCGCGCGGCGCGGCAATATAATGTGTCATCGCGCCCTGAACAGCCGCTCGAACAGCATCGAACCGGCGTTGCGGGCGCATATAAAGGAAGACAATATGTTAGATATTGAACAAGCATTGAATAATATCCTCGAATCTATCCTGCCTCTGGGTCCCGAGTCAGTCGACATCGCAGAGGCGGGCGGAAGGATTCTCGCCGAAGAGATACGGGCGGACTCTGATGTCCCCTATTCCGACAATTCCGCTATGGACGGTTACGCATTGCGCGCCGAAGACATCAGGGGCGCGTCTGACGACACCCCGGCGCGTCTGACCGTGCTTGAGGATGTGCCAGCCGGGACAGTCCCGACAAAAACAATCGTGCCCGGAACCGCCAGCAGGATAATGACGGGCGCTCCATTGCCCGAAGGGGCGGACGCAGTGCTTATGGTGGAACACACGAAAAAACTCGACGGCGAAATGCTTGCTCTCGCCTCCATCGAGCCGGGAGCCAATCTCCGCCGCGCCGGGGAAGATATTAAAAAAGGCGCTCTGCTGTTCAACTCCGGGCGCAGGCTGTCTGCGGCGGACGTGGGGATTGTCGCCTCGGCGGGCATCGCCCGCCCGCTTGTCATGCGTCGGCCTGTCGTGGGCGTGATATCCACTGGAGACGAAGTGGTGGAGCCGTCGGCCCCCGCCGGGCGCGGCAAGGTGAGAAACAGCAACAGCTACACTCTGATAGCTCTTTGCAGAGAGGCCGGGGCGGAACCGAAATACTTGGGAATAGTCCCGGATTCAAGGCCCGCGCTAGAAGCGGCTTTTTCATCCGCCGCCGAGACCTGCGACGTAATAATCACCACGGGCGGAGTGTCCATCGGCGATTTCGATTTGGTGAAAGCCGTCCTCGGCGACCTCGGAAAAATCAACTTCTGGAAAATCAACATGAAGCCCGGCAAGCCGCTCGCGTTCGGGACCCTCGGAGGC
>JAKQBV010000353.1 GCA_029573925.1 bacterium | reverse complement strand
TCATGGTCGAATTCTTTAATAAGGATAAGCGTGCCCAACGTCAAAGACGGCACATACCCCGTTGAGTTAGAGTTGCCCACTGGAGAGATATTTCAAAGAGGAACGATTGCCGTCAGAGGCGAAATATCAGACGGTTTGTACGATTGGATTCCAGCTCCCATCGACTCTATTGACGGTTCAAGCATGGAGCCTCTTGTAATAATGTTCGCGCCTGTCGCGTCGTCCTTCGGCGAAAGATTCGATTACAATGCCCCTATCCCGAAGAATAAAGAAGAATTATTAAACGAGTTGGCATGGGCCTGCGAGCAGGGCGTTCAGATGTCGCGGCTGTTCTTCCCGGCTGAACTTACATCAAGCAATGACGACTATGCGGATCTAAGCATGAGAAACATCAGAAGCATTATTTCGGAAACGGTCAAAAACTGCCCCGGAATGATGATTGATGTCAACGACCTTGATCTGCCGCTGTCAAAAAGGCTTTTAATAAGGTCGGATCCGGCTGTAAGCGTAGCTTCTCCGTACGGATACGGAGATTTCAAGACAACCCTGTCATCAGGCGAAGTCGTTTCCGGGATGAACAACCACGAGGCATTGAATGCGGCTCTCGCAAGAACTGAGGGTTATTATGTGAAGCCTCTTCCGGTGGTGATGACGCCATGGCAGGCTCTTTCTCTGCCGAGACTTATTAAATCAGGAGCCGCGTTGCAAAAACCGCGTGTCTTTCAACTCTATATGGCCTATGACGACCGCGCTCAGGATGATTTGAAATCTATCGAACTTTCCAAGACTAATCTTGCGGCAGCCAACCCGCGCTATTTCAATGTGGTGACGACCAAGAACATGGCCCGCGTCTTGGGTTACTCTGTCACATCGGGCGATCACATCGTCTTCGGTTTCAACTACTCCCGATTCTGGCCCGGCGAATCGGACAATTATATTTCCAACAACATGTACGTGCTGGAAAAGATACTTGAAGTCGCCGACAGAATAGGACGGCCCATCGCAACCATAGAACAAGCTGAAAAAATAATCGGCAGAATGAAACCGCCGAGCGCGCAAACAGCAAAGATTTCGGTCTCTCCAATGTCGGGAACGGGGAGGGATGCCTTGCCTGCCGGAGCCGTTAAATCCTCGGCGCGTTCCGCAGACGGCTCCGAACTCTGGGTGGCGGCGGGAGGCGTTTTCGTCTCTCAAGACGGCGGCGCAAAATTCAAGCTTGTAAGAGTTCCCTACGGCGTTGTCCCAAACCATGTGGCAGCAACGGATAACGGCGCAATCTGGATAGGTTCCACAAGCGAGGGGTTGTTGAAGACCGCCGACCGTGGCGCAAACTTCAATAGATATACCGTGGCGACGGGAATATTGGACGGCAATCTCATAGGATGCCTTCACACCTCAGGCAATGCTGTTTTTGCCTGCATGAACAGCGCCGAAGCCGGAAACATCGGCAAGGGAATAGTCTATTCCCCCGACGGCGGAAACGAATGGTATGTAATAACAGAAAGCGAAGGACTTCCGACAAATGAGATATCCGCCATTTTTGCGGAAGACAACTGGATATTCGCCGGAATTGGAACTTATTCCGGAGACAGCGGGGTCGGAGGGCTTCTTTTTTCCGGCGACGCCGGAGTGACATGGACGCGCGTGCAAGGGATAGACTCGAAGGTGACGGCTATTCATCCGTGGCATGACAACACTCTGATGGTCGGAACGCGAAACGGTCTGTTCACTGTCGAGTACGGCGGCGCGAGAGCGGCGAAAGCAAAATCGTTCCCTGAAAACGCCCGCGTCACATCCATGAGAATGGATAACCGGGGATGGCTTTGGATAGGCGCGTCAGACGGTCTTTACATCACAGACGACAAAGGCGCGAATTTTAGAAAAATAACAGCTTCCGACGGCTTGCCTTCCGATGTCGTCAGATCGGCGGTTTTGGCGGGTTCAAACGCGGTTATCGTCGCCACGGACGCCGGACTTTCAAAATTGACTGTTTCGCGCTGACTTTTTTCTAAGCGTCTTGGACGCCGCGTTTTTTTAAGCGCATTGCGGCAGTGAAAGGTTTATTCTGTTATTGCGGAGAACAGAATTTGCTTCCCATGCCGTCATTCCCGCGAACGCGGGAATCCTTTTTTTACGAAGAAAGAACACACTGCTTTTTCAGAGCAATTGAAAAAGTTAATAATCATTAGAGCTTGGGAGGCATTCAATGAAAAGAATTATAAAAGCGACCCTGACGATTGCTGTAGCGATGCTACTTGTTAATCCAAGCGGCGCGTTCGCACAACAAAAAAAGTACAGGCTCATACTGCCCGGCACATACCAGATTTCCGGGAAGTCCAAATCGCATATTCAAACCATGACTGATGAGATATCGAAGGCGTTGTCGAGCGTGATCGGCGCGGAAATTGAGCCTGTCTACACACCCTTGTACGAGGAGGAGTATCTGAAAGCCGCAATTTCTCAGCTTGTGAACAAACAGGTTGATTTCGTCGGCATGTCAGGCGACTGGTATGTAAGAATGTCTCCCCAGATGAAGGAAAAGTATCCTCCTCTTTTCGGTCTTCTGTTAGATAAGAAAAAGGACACCGAATACTGTCTTTACGTCCGAAAGAGCGATGGAATAACTAAAGCCGAACAGTTGCGCGGCAAGCGCACGACCACATTGGTGTACAAAGATATCAGATATCTTTTGTACGAAGCGGGAGTCGACGAGCCTCTGAAAAAATTTTTCAAGGACGTTTATTATCAGGCATATTTGCCGACCGACATGATGAACGCGCTTGTGGACAAGCGGGTGGACACGTTTGCCAACCAGAAGTTTCAAGTCGATCTCGCTCGCGGAGCGGACGACAGGTATAAAGACATACATCCTATTGTTTGCCGCGACATGATAATGAATCCTTTCGTAATTTACAGGGGAGACATTGATCCTACGGTTGTTTCAAAGATTCAGTCTGCGGCTAAAAACTGGGAAAAAGACAAAAGATTCCAGAATCTCAAATTTTTCTTCATGGCTGTTAAAGGCGGCATATTCGAAGTTAAGCCGAAAGATTTCGATTTGACCGCGAAGATAGACAAACTCATGATAGACAGAGGTTGGGAAGAGGAGAGAAAGAGTTTCCTGCGCGCCAACCAAAAATGATCTCGAAGTCGCGTTAAATGTGGGAATGACGTTCGGCGATGCATTATTGTCATACATTCATCTTGAATTTGATTTGAAGGCAGTAAAAAACGGTTGTATTTGTCTCAGATTTCGAAATTGGTTTTGTCGGGCAATGGAAGTTTTTCTATATCGCCGGATTCAATTATCTTCTGGATGTGCGTGATTATTGAGTGAGACAGATCGATTTCGGCGCGCGTCCAACCGGAGTTCTCCAACATTCTTTTTATCGCCAGCATGACGCGTTTAGGATCATTGATTCCGGGAAGAAAACCGGAGTCTCGCAATAGTTGTTCGAGACGGTTGGC
>JAKQBV010000316.1 GCA_029573925.1 bacterium | reverse complement strand
AGCGACATCCCGACGGCGTCCCCCTGTTTGAGCAAAAGATACGCGACGGACGACGCCAGAAGGGCGCAACGGTCCCATTTGTTTGAAGAGTCTCCGGCTCCGAAGTCCATAGAGGCGCTGGCGTCCGCGACGATGTGCGCTTGGATGTTGCGTTCTTCCTCGCGCAGCTTGATGTAATACTTTCCGCTTTTTGCGCGCGCTTTCCAGTCGATGTGCCGGATGTCGTCGCCCGGACTGTAAGGCCGGTGTTCGAGGAACTCGACGTTGAAACCTTTGGCGTTCGATCTGTGCATGCCGGCCAAAAGCCCGTCGGCGGCGGTCCGCGCCGTCAACTCCATGCGAGCGATTTTATCGATCAACTCCGGGGATAATGTTCTGTTGTTATCGCCATTCGGCATTGTTCAGGCTTGTCTCCAGTGTCCGCGTGCCGGGCGCTGCGAAACTTGCGTTTCAAAAATAAGCCGCGCCTCTCAATCATTGTAATGGAACATATATGGCTCCTCAATAGCATGCAGGCATTGGATTTAATTGATAGTTAATAGATTTAAAGCTCCGGGATTAATAAAAATGGAGCCTGAAAAAATTATAACATCAATGAACGAAGTGTTTTAAGTTGTATAAACAAAGACCGACTAAGGTTTTAGAAAATATGATATTGCGCTTGCGCTGTTTCAGCCGACATGTTCGCTAATGATTTCCCCGATGGATTCGCCGAATTCCTTGAGTCCTTCTTCGGGTATGAAAATGAAACTGCGTTTTTCGCCGTTGCTTTCAGTCACTTTCAGAAATTTGCCGTTGGGATTCTCTTTAAGATCAAGAAAAAAGGCTTTGTTCCTTGTGATGATTTTCTTGCTGAAGATTGTCGTCTCCTCCATCCTGCACCTCACTAGTAAATTTTCCCATAAAACTCCACATACGCCGCCTGTAAGTAAAAATATAGCTAGCATATTGTAGTGTGTCAATTGAGAAATGCTTGTAAAAAAAGGAATATTTGTGTGATTTAAATCAATATTCAGGTGTCTGATTTGTCGTTTGGTGTAATCACAAGAACAGTAATTATGGAAAACTTGTGATTATTAAAAGACTTTTTTTGACAATCAGCCGGGCTGTTTTCGCGAGGTCGCGATGAATTCCTGACGGAGCTTGATAATGGTATCGGGAGGCACATAACCACGAACCACGGAACATGGATAGATGAGGCAGCGTTTGCCGATAATCGCGCCGGGCATGGTGACAGAGTTGCAACCGAGTTCGGAACCGTCGCCAATTAAAGCGCCGAGTTTCCGTCTGCCGGTGGGTAGAGCGGAGCCGTCTGCTAAACGGACCGAGACAGAGCGTTCGCCAGTGTCGACTTTGAAATTGGCGAGTTTGGTTCCGGCTCCGAGGTTGACGTTTGAACCGAGAATGCTGTCGCCGACATAAGCGAAGTGGGAAGCTTTGGAGCCGTTGAGAAAGATGGAATTTTTGACTTCGGTGGTGTGTCCGATGACAGAGCCGTCTCCCGCGATGACGTTGCCGCGAAGATAAGCGCCTTGACGTATTGCGCAATTTTCGCCGATGAGGGCGGGGCCGATAATCATAGCTCCGGGTTCGACGACGCTGCCTGCGCCGATGGATATCATGTCGCCTTCGAGCCATGCGCCGGGGGACACCTTGCCGAGAATTCGTGGAGTTCCCGCAGAAGCTATATATGAGCCGATAGAGGCTAGAGCTTCCCACGGGGCTTCAATTCCTGAAAAAACGTCTTTGAAACTAAATCCTTCGAGATCGAATAAATCGGTAATTTTAGTTGTCATCGGTTGCGGCCTTTCATATCTCGCGCGGATAAAGGGATGTCTATCCATCGCGCTCGTCAGATGGAAATTATAGCAGAACAGGCAATATAGGGTTAAAAGAGAGGGAAAATTGGTCTTTTGCGGAATAAGCGGCGTTTGACACGGCAAGAGCGCGGAAAATATAATTGGCGCGTTCGGGAATGCATTGCAACGGGTGGTTGAAGTTGAGGCGGATACCGACCCTGACGGCGTTGTAAAACAATAGCGAATCGAGGAGTCCGCGCGGAAAGAGGCGCGGAAGATTCGCCGGGAGAACACAGGATATGGCCAGAAAAGAGATATCGCTGGACGGAGACGAATGGCGGATCGGGCAGTGCATGCAGGGGCAGGGGATGGACGAGGTGTCGAGATGGCTGCCGGCAGTCGTTCCGGGAGACGTCAGGGCGGACCTGCTCAGGCACGGACTCATAGAGGACCCGTTCATAGGCAAACAGAACGAGCTTTCGTTGTGGGTGGACGACTGGAACTGGTGGCACAGGCGGGAGATTGACGCCGCGCCGGGGCCGGGCAGGACATTCGTGAGGTTCGACGGGATAGACTACAAATCGCACATATTTTTCAACGGAAGGAAGATAAAGGAAAACGAGGGGATGTTCGCCCCCGTAGTGGTCGAGATATCGGAGATGTTGGCGAAGCGCAACTCTCTTGCGGTGAACATAGAGTACGCCGGACAGTTCACGGACAGGGAGAAAACTCTGAAATGCCAGATGGGTTTCGGCTGGGATTTCGCGCCTGTCATGAGAACCTGCGGGTTGTGGGACTCGGTGACGCTTATCCGAACCGGGGATGTTTTCATCCGACAACTGGACGTGGAGCCGATCAGGGTTACGGACGACTACTGGGAAGCGCAAGTAAGGATGACGCTGGATTCGAGGCGGGAAACAGCCATCACTGCGGAGTTTGCCGTCGAAGGGGCCAACTTCAAATCCGAGACGAAAACCACCGAGCGAAAGATTCAGGCTTCGGCGGGAATCTCGGAGCATATCATATCGCTGCCGATGAAAGAGCCTGAGTTGTGGCAGCCGTGGGAGGAAGGAAAACCTAATTTGTACAGGTTGACCGCGACTCTGCGCGGCGGCAAGTCGGGGCGCTCGGTTCTGGACGACACCGCCACAAGGTTCGGGATGCGCTCGGTTACTCTTCTTCCCAACCAGAACAGGCCGGACGAGAGATGGACGTTCGCGATCAACGACGCGCGCAGATACATTAGGGGAGCCAACTGGGTTCCATGCGACTCGATGCCGGGCAGGGCGGGCCGCGAGCGCTATGAAAAACTCATCAAGATGGCCCGTCAGGCGAACGTGAACATGCTGAGAGTGTGGGGCGGCGGGTTGCGGGAGAAGAAAGTTTTCTATGATTTGTGCGACGAACACGGAATCCTCGTGTGGCAGGAGTTCCCGCTATCCTGCGGAAGAAAGCCGTATCCCGCCGACGCGGCGTTCAGGAGGCTGCTCAGGAAAGAGGCTACGGGGATACTCGGCTCGCTGCACAATCATCCAAGCGTCGTTTATTACAGCGGGGGCAACGAGATAAACCAGACGTTCAACAGGCGGCTGATAAGCATGATGGAGAAGCTTGTCAGGGAGCGGGGCGGGGGCAGGCCGTTCAGGGGCGGCTCTCCGGCGGTAGGCGAAAGCCACAACTGGAGGGTGTTTCACGGGCTTGCGAACGTCGCCGACTACAGGTTGGAACAGTCCTCTTTCCTCAGCGAGTTCGGCATGCAGTCCGTCCCGGTCAGGGAATCGCTCGACGAGTTCATTCCGAGGGAGAGCCAGTGGCCGGTGGAGCCGAAGTTTCCTTACACTCTTAACGAGTTCCCGCTTAGCGGCAGGATGAGGGCGGAAGAGTACGACCCGATAAACAGGATGATACTGTCGAATTCCGTCAAAAGGCGGAACGCCGAACTGTGGGCGTACCACGACGCGCAATTGATGAAGATATTCAGGTACGCCAAGCAGATAGGTTTTTACGACTGCGAATCGTTCATAGACGCGAC
>JAKQBV010000309.1 GCA_029573925.1 bacterium | reverse complement strand
GTTGAAAAGGTTCTTCGTGTTGAAAGTGACCGCGTCAGCTTTCCTGTCAATTTCTGCGACCAAGCTCTGAAACTCGTCGTCGAGCCTAGTCATATCCGCCGAAGTCAGAGTTGCTTCATTGGCTGCGCGGACGGCCAAGTCCCGCATCCTTAGAAGTATCTCGTGCGTCGCGGCGAGCGAACCGTCTGCGGTGCGGATCAAGTTGATCCCGTCTTCCGCATTCTGCACTGCGGTCCTAATCCCGCCAATCTGAGCTTCCATCCCCTTGGCGATGGCCAATCCGCTCGGATCGTCCGCCGCCCAGTTGATTCTCAATCCGGATGACAGTCTCGCAAGCGATGTTTGTAATCCCAGATTCGTAAGTCTGAGATTGTTCATCCCGATTAATGAACTGATATTGGTGTTGATTACTGTCATAGAGCCTTACCTCCGTCCCTGTTAGGGTAAGTTTGAGCCGAAAAACCGAACTTCCATATTCGGCTGGAGCGGATGCATTCCGCTCCAATCCCTCCTGAAATTGTTTATTTATCACCCCCCGATTTATTTATATACTCTTTCATAAACTCTATATTTAATTGCGACCATTCATGGCATGCGAAATATGCATACAACGCCCCGACATCGAAGGATAACCAAGATGTTCCATCTCGCTTCGCCCCTCTGAGCCGAATATTTCGCAGGCCTTAAATCGACCATTTTTCAATCTGTTTTGTCTTTAATGCTTCGCTGCTGTTTCCTCCGACGCGTTTTTTCTCCCGTAAATCTCTTTTCTCTAATATCTCGGCCATAAAAAAACCGAGAAGAATCAAGCTTGCGCAACTCCTCCCGGTTAACTAATCGAAGCAATCCGCTAGGTCGCCACCGCCACGGATGTTTGTAAACCAACTCAAGGACTCATATCCACATCCCTTTGTATTTCTATGATTAGTTCTATTAATCTATGTCTCCGGCTACTGGGTTTTTTGTCCCTGCGCAGCCGATTCCGCTTTTATTCACTATTTCAGAAGCTGCAACACACTCTGAGGCTGAGCGTTAGCCTGAGCCAAGATTGCCGTTCCGCTCTGCTGTAGAATCTGAAGGCGCGTGAATTCGCTGATCTCCACCGCCATGTCTGCGTCGTATATCCGGCTCTTGGCGGCGGAAATATTTATGTCGGCGGCCTTAAGATCGTCGATGATGTGGCCCAGACGTCTTTCCTGTATGCCCAGATTCGCGCGAATGTCGGATACTATGTCGAGCGCGGACTGAACGGCGGTGATCGCAGCTTGGGCATTTGCCAAAGTCGTCAAATCGTCGCCAAGCCCGAGTCCCGCAGCGGATGAAAGCGACTGAATCGTCACAGTCAACTGGTAAGTCCCGGCGTTGTCCGGACCGATCTGAAGAACCTGCCCGCCGGCGAAATCGCCGTTAAAAAGGTTCTTCGTGTTGAAAGTGACCGCTTCAGCTTTCCTGTCTAACTCTGCCACCAAGCTCTGAAACTCGTTGTCGAGCCTAGTCAGATCCGCCGAAGTCAGCGTTGCTTCATTCGCCGCTCTCACCGAAAGATCCCTCATCCTAAGAAGGATATCCTGCGTTTCGCTCAATGAGCCGTCAGCCGTGCGGATCAGGTTGATTCCGTCCTCGGCGTTCTGCACTGCAGTGCGTATTCCGCCGATCTGCGCTTCCATCCCCTTGGCGATGGCAAGCCCGCTAGGGTCGTCGGAAGCGTGGTTGATTCTCAGTCCCGAAGACAACCTTTCTAGCGACGTCTGCAACCCGAGGTTAGTCAACCTCAAGTTGTTTAAACCGATAAGACCGGAAATGTTTGTGTTTACTACCGACATTGTGGTTTCCTCCATGATCAAATATTCGGGCATCCATGCCCTCTGAACCGCTTGCGCGATTCTCAATTACTTTATCGTCACCAACGAACGAAACTTGAGTTTTTTTTCAATTTATATGAAAACATTGTCATAAATTGCGGCAAGGCATGGTTCCACTCCTGCCCTCAATTGGCCTGATGTTCTAGAAAAACAAGGAGATTAGGCTGACAACTCACAAATCCCTTTGTTATTAAAGGAATATATTGTTTTTCATTGACTCCTCTGAATATTTTCGATGAAAATTTATCGGAGCTAATTACAAATAACAAAAATATATTTATAATCATTTGTATTAGATGATAAATTTATATGTTGATGGTCAGAAATACAACTTGAGAATATATAACCAACGTGATTTTGCCAATTTATGTGAGCACACGTGGCGAGCGCCGATAAATGAAAAAATCCATCGCTTTTAAAATCTCTTCAACGCTGTTATTTGTCATGCTCGTGTCATCGGCAATAATGGGTTATATAAGAATAGACACCTTTAAGAATACGATGTTTGTGATGATTCAGGAACAGGGCATTCAAGACGCCTTAATGACCGCCGCAATGATGAGCGACAAGTATGAAAACGGAAAATTCGATATTAATAAATCCAATCCTTGTATTCATTATTCGCTTCAAGCGAACGGATACATCACAAAATGCTCAATAGTTGATAAAAACTCAGTTTATTTATATGAATCAGGACGGAACTCCGGAAACTCTAGTCTCCATTTTCCTCAAGCTGAAAAAGCGTTGAAGAACTGGCAGAAAGGCGGTTCCGAGCCATTCCATTTATGGATGTCCGGAACTGACGGAAAAAGTTACAATCTGCGAATCCTCGCTCCGATAATAAAAGACGATTCCTATATTGGCTCGGTTGAGCTTCTCCTGTCGACGTCCCGTTTCTGCCATTCCGTTATGGATTTGTGGAAAAGATACGCCGCGGTGATTTTTATTTTAATGGTTGCCATCATGGGCCTGTTTGTAATTCTAATACGACGGGCATTAAAGCCTCTAAAGCTTCTTGACAAAGCCATCGAGAGCCTGAACGCGGGAAGCAAGACGGAAAAACTCAGCATTCATTCCGGAGACGAAATCGAGTCTTTAGCGGCTAATATAGACAATCTGATGGATAACTGGCAGAAGTTGATCGGAGAACGCGAACAGCAGAGAAACGAAGCTCTATCACAGAGCCGATTCAATGACGCGGTGGTTCAGAACATCGCCAACGGCATAGTCGTTTTAGACAATGCCGGACGAATGGTTAAGATCAATAAGTCTGCTGAAGCAGTCTTAGGTTTCCGCGTTGATAATATCATGAACAAACCCTTTGATGAGCTTTTCCCCGTATGGGAAGGAGAAGACTGCGCTCGCGTTCTAAAAACCGTGCTCGGCAAAGGCGAGCCTTATTCCAACGAACGTGTGTATTTCAAATCCCCTTTCAACAATCGCGAAGTAGTCTTCAATATCAACATTAGACCGTTTTTTGACAACAACAATCACCTTCAGGGAGCCATCGCTCTTTTTGAGTTCCTTACGGATAAGGTGATATTAGAAGAACACCTTTTAAGAACAAATGAGGAATTGAAACGAGCAAACCAGATAAAATCCGATTTCCTTTCCACTGTGTCCCACGAGCTTAGAACCCCCCTTACCCTGATAAAAATGTATACTTCCATGCTTGAAGACAAAAAATTGGGAGAAATGAATGAGAAGCAGGCAAAAGCGGTAGAGGTAATGAGCAGAAGGTGTAAAAACCTGAACGACCTCATAGACGACCTGCTGGATTTGTCCCGCATTGAATCAAGAAGAATGGAATTGAACATGGAGGCCGTATCTCTTGAGGCGATCTTGAAGGAGATTCAGTCGATATTCCTGCCGAGGATAAATCCTGAAAGAATACTCTTCTCTGTCGCTGCAGATCCGGACATGCCCGATGTTTTCTGCGACCGCGACAAGATCGTTCGCGCGCTGAACAACCTTGTGGAAAACGCCGTCAAGTTTACTGAGAGCGGAAGCATAGAGATATGGGCCGCGCCGGACGAAACCACTCCGGCAATGGCTCGGATATGCGTCAAGGACACCGGAAGAGGCATCCCGCAAGACCAACAGGAGCAGGTGTTTGAAAAGTTTTATCAGGTCGACGGCTCGAATGACCGCCGCTTCGGCGGAATCGGCCTAGGTCTGTCTATAGCGCGAGATATCATTATCCTTCACGGCGGCCACCTGTGGCTGCAAAAAAGCAAAGAGGGAGAAGGCAGTTTATTCTGCTTCGCAATCCCATTCCACACGGGAGTCAAAGATGCGCGAAATGAGCGTGTCCAAAACGGAGACGAAAAAACCGCGTCTGAGAAGAATCTTATTATAACAAAATCGTCTCAGAGAGACTCGCTTCAGAAAGCCGCAGTCCTAATTATCGACGACGACCCGGACTTCATTGACGTGATGAAAGACATTCTTGAGGATGACGGCTTCGAGGTTTCCACATCTTCTACCGGCGCGGACGCCTTCCCTGCTCTATTCTCAGGTAAAATATTTGACGTTATATTGCTAGACGTGGCGATGCCCGGCATGACAGGATACGAAGTATGCCGCGCGCTCAAGTCATTTGAAACGACTAAGGACATACCTGTCGTCATGTTGACCGCCGCCGGTCAGTCTGAACAAATTTCGGCGGGATTTGAGGCAGGCGCGGCGGGCTACCTCGTTAAACCTTTCGATCTGAGCAACTTCAGAAAAACTCTCGATAGAGTTTTAGGAGGGAAATAAGATGTTCGGAGACGACCCTTTCGACCAAAGAAACTCAAACGGCTCACCAACTTCTCTTTTCCCTGACTTTTCACAATATGCGCCTCATGGCGTTCATTGGATACCGCCTATTGATTTTTATGAAACCGATTCCGAAGTGGTGGTAATAGCCGAGGTCCCCGGCGTCAAACCTGAAGATATTTCCATATCGTTCGATAAGGGCAAGCTGACGATAAAGGGGGTTAAGAGCCGGGTTTCCAGCATGCGCGGCCTGAGTTATTACTGTTTTGAAAGAACTTTCGGGAGTTTCGTGAGAACGTTCCCTGTGGTTTCCCCGGTGCATAAGAGCAAAATCGCCGCGACTTTCGACAACGGGACTCTCACCATTAAGTTGCCGAAGAAAAAAACTGAGAGAGCTTAAAACTATGAGCGACGACTCTTCAACCAGAGAAGATTTTAAAGAAATCCCTGAAACAATGCCTGTGCTTCCGTTGATCGGAACCATGATTTATCCGTTCATGGTCGTTCCGTATTTCGTTCAGGGCGAGAATAACGAAAAAGCGGTGGACGCCGCGATGGAAAACGACCACTACATATTTGCCGCAAGCGTAAGAAATTCAAGCTCCTCAAATAAAACGCCAGCAAAAGAAGACCTCTTTGAGGTTGGCGCGGTAGCTTCGATAATAAGGCTGATGCGGGTTCCGTCGGGCGGCATAAAAATCCTTGCGCAAGGCCTTTTTAGAGCAAAAGCGTCTTCGCTGACCGATCACCCTTCGGGCTTCATCACAGCGAACGTTGAGCTTATTGAAGAATCTCCTGTCGAACCTTCCCCAGAACTGGAAGCTTTAATCAGAATCGTAAGGGAGCAGGTCCGCCGCGCGGTGAACTTGGGAAAACCTCTGCCTGAAGAATTCGTCCTGATGATCAATAAAATGGGCGAACCGGGCAAACTCGCCGACTTAATTTCATCCGCTTTCGACCTAAGCCCTGAAGAGTCTCAGTCGGCGCTAGAAGAATTCGACCCGCAGAAAAGACTCGCTTTCGTCTCTAAAGCGATAACGCGGGAACTTGAAATCCTTGAGATCCAGAACAAGATTAAAACAAATGTGCAGTCGGAAATGGAAGACAATCAAAAAAAGTATGTTTTGAAAGAACAGCTCAAAGCGATACAGAAAGAATTGGGACAGGATGATCCGCGCAAATCCGAAATCGACGAGCTTCGCAGAGCGATTTCTGAAGCAAAGATGTCCGATACCGCCGAAAAGCAATCTCTAAAAGAACTCGAACGTCTTGAAAGAATGCATCCCGACGCGGCTGAGGCCAACGTCATCCGGACATATATCGACTGGATGCTGGCTCTGCCGTGGAACAAATCCACAAAAGACAGGATAGACCTCGACCGGGCGCGAAAAATCCTAGACGCAGACCATTACGGTTTGGAAAAAGTGAAGGACAGGATAATAGAGGCTCTTGCAGTCCGCAAATTGAAACCGGACGCCAGAAGCCCGATAATCTGTTTTGTGGGGCCTCCCGGAGTGGGAAAAACATCTCTGGGCCAATCAATAGCTCGCGCCATAGGACGCAGCTTCGTCAGGTTTTCAGTAGGCGGCGTGAGAGACGAGGCCGAGATTCGAGGCCATCGGCGCACTTATGTGGGAGCCCTCCCCGGACGAATTGTCAACGGTTTGAAGACCGCCGGCTCGAAAAACCCTGTCTTCATGATCGATGAAATAGACAAAATCGGCTCCGACTACAGAGGAGACCCATCGTCAGCGCTACTCGAAGTGCTCGATCCCGAACAAAACAACTCCTTCGCCGATCACTACCTTGACGTCCCCTTTGATCTTTCTCAAGTCATGTTCATAACGACAGCAAATATTCTGGACACCATTCCCGGCCCGCTGCGCGACAGGATGGAAGTGATACACATTCACGGCTACACCGAGGATGAAAAGCTTAACATAGCCGTCAGATATCTTATTCCGCGTCAGTGCGAAGCTTCCGGACTAGACAATAAAAAAGTCAGGTTCCTCAAGCATGCCGTACAGAGCATAATCGGAGGATACACTCGCGAGGCCGGCGTCAGGAATCTAGAGAGAGAAATAGGAAAAATCTGCAGAAAAATCGCGACAAGAGTCGCTAAAGGGTCAAGAATAAAATCTTTCACAGTCGCCGCAAGCGATGTGGTAAAATACCTCGGCCCCCCGCGAGCCGAAATATCGTCCCGCAGAAAACGCGACCAGATAGGAGTCGTCAACGGATTGGCATGGACGCCTTCCGGCGGCGAGACGCTCACAATCGAAGCAATAGTGATGGACGGCAAAGGAAAACTGACTCTGACAGGCCAGCTTGGAGATATTATGAAGGAGTCCGCACAGGCCGCTTTGAGCTACGCGCGCAGCAGAGCTAACGACTTCGGATTCGCCCCCGACAACGTTGATGATAAAGACATCCACATCCATGTGCCTGCGGGAGCGATACCGAAAGACGGCCCGTCAGCGGGAGTGGCAATGTTTACGGCGCTGCTTTCGGCTTTCACAAGAAAACCTGTCCGCCGCGACGTTGCCATGACCGGAGAGATTTCTCTTCGCGGAGCCGTTTTGCCCATCGGCGGACTTAAACAAAAGCTTCTGGCCGCGCGAAGAGAAGGCATCAAAACCGTTCTTGTTCCCTTGCCTAACAAAAATGATATTTTAGATATGGATTCACGAGATATCGAATCATTAGAGATTAAATATCTGGAATTCGTGGATGATATTCTTCCTCATGTTTTCAGGGATGGCGGAGCGAAGACAGCTAAATCAGCGAAAAAGAAGGCTTCCGTCTTAAAACCGAAAAAAACAAAAAACTGAACCGGACAAATTTCACTTTCAGTATAGGGTTGCCTCTGATTACAGTCTTATGATTTCTCCTGTGATTCTTTTTCCATTCAGCGTCAGGATGCCCACTGAAAAAAAAGGAGCGAAACGACGATCTGTCGGAGAACCCGGATTGAACATGAGCGCGCCCGCCACGGAACTGTTGAAAGGCTGATGGGAATGCCCGAAAACCACGCACGAGACTGATTCGTCGAACTGAGTCCGCGCCCGAAGAGGCAAATCTCCCGGAGCGCCCCAGCCGTGGATAAGCCCTATCTTAATATTTCCGATTTCAATGATTCGCTTGTCTGGAAGATTTGCGGATTCGCCGCTATCCATATTCCCGCGCACGGCCTTTACAGGGGCGACAACCTCCAACTCGTCGAGAACGCTCATATCAACAATGTCCCCTGCGTGCAGAATCATATCCACGCCGGCAAAAGCGGCGACCGCGCACGAAGGGAGCGCTCTAGCCGCCGTCGGCACGTGAGTGTCTGAAATCACGCCTATCTTCATCATCCTAATCATTCCGCCCGAACGGCGACTCCAGAGGAACCGGACACTGCCGTTTTCTTCCGCATTTCCGGCACATCTCTCCTGTCCATATCCGATCGAATTTGTCCGCAACAGTATCCATTATGCCGTCTTCATCCGTTAGAATGCCCATCTCGAAATTCCTTCTTGTCTGCCCTTTCATGCCCAAACCCGCGCCGGTGAAGTTGGCGCTCCCCATATATAACAGCTTGCTGTCCACCAACACGCATTTAAAATGAGTGCGGACGCATCTGCGCATATCGAAGAAACGGGAAAATTCAGGAGAAGCGCCAGCCTTCAATTCGTGAAGGATAGAGCCTGACGGCACGCCTGAATGCAACAGCCTCACGGCAACGCGCCGCGAAGCAAGCTCCTTGAAAAAATCCATTGAGGATTCAACTTCATTCTCGTTGACCGACATCATGAGGTTCTTTACATTGGCTGTGGCGATCCACACCGAATGCCGCGCGCGCCTAAGCCCGCGCTCTATCACTTCGCTGTAGACCTCGTCATCCCGAAGAAGCTTCAGCATCCGCCGCTCCGATTTTCGATTGAAGGAAATCCGCCGCCGCTCCACCGAATAAATTTATTGCGTTTCGTGTGGAACAGGCGGCTATGCTCTCTACGCTTTCGCCTCGAATTTCAGATATCTTTTCCGCTATGAGCGGAATATACGAAGGCTCGTTCCTTTTGCCGCGATGCCTCTGTGGCGCTAAAAAAGGACAGTCGGTTTCGAGCAACAGTCTTTCGGAGGGAACCGTTTTTAAAACCGAATGAAGGCGCGCGCTGTTGTTGTACGTCGCCGGCCCTCCTACCGAGATGCTCAAACCCAAATCGAGCGTCTGCTTCAGGAAGTCGATGTCGCCGGAGAAGCAGTGCATAACGCCTTTCAAGGGAGCGTGTGCGCGGATCATGGACGCCATGTCTGCCTCGGCCTCGCGGCAATGAAAAATCAACGGCAACCCGCGCGCCGCGCAGAGTTCCAGTTGCTTTTCAAAGGAGTCCCGCTGCTTTTTCCGCGGAGATATGTCCCTGAAATAATCAAGGCCGAACTCTCCGATGCCTATATATCTTCCTTTGTATTCTTCGAGAAAATCCTCGAACGCGGGATGGTCGTATTTGGCGGCCTCGTGAGGATGAAACCCCACGATCGGGAACACCATAGGGTATTTTTCGGAATTTGCGATTACCTGCTTATTCGTCGGTTCGTCGAGTCCGACATCGAAAACGGCCGCGACGCCGGCCTGTTCCGCCCGGCTCACAACTTCGTCTCTATCGTTGTCGTAATCCTTGAAAAAAATGTGAGAATGAGTGTCTACAAAAATCATCTTAGTCTGCCCGGAACAGAGGGACTATATCATGTCCGCGAACCGCTTCTCCGGTTCGATTTTTTTCATTTCCCATTCGCCGACTCTAGGTTTATAAACAAGCTGAACCGGCCCGTATTCCTTCAAATCCACCAAGAAATGGTCTTCCACTTCATAGTTGTCCAAGTGAGTAATCTTTTTCCTGTAAACGAGCATGCCGACTTCATAATTCCTTCCGTTCATGATAACTCTGCGAGGCGTTTCTCCCGCTTTGTAACCCGCGTAAGCTTCGACTTGAACTTTTTCTCGATCCGCGTCAGTCGCCATATATGTCTCCATAGAAAAACATTTATTTTCTTTGGTTAAAACTGTCAATCATTTTCCGCAAGCTGCGCCGCCGGACTGAACGATAGGCACTAGACACATCACCCTAAGAAGCGTCCCGCCGGTATTTCTGAACTGGTGCAGTTCCCCTCCCGGCACGAACACTGCGTCCCCCGCCTTCGCCCGTTTGGAGCCTTCGGCGCTTGTCGCCTCGCACTCCCCTTCCAACACATAAACCTCATGTTCCCAGTCGTGCGTGTGCAAGGGAGTGTATCCGCCGGGTTGGATGTCGAATATGCGCATAGCGAAAGTCGGAGCTCCGTCGTTTCCATCAATCACCCATCTGACTTCCGTCCCCTCGACTCCTTCAACCTTCTGCGGAATCACCGACATAGCGTTCTTGATTATCATGCTCTCTCTCCAAAATAACCGCGAAGTAATTATAACAGATAAAAGCTCCTCAGACACCGTTGTCGAATACAAGCCCAATCGTCATCAGGATTCAAAAACTTCTTCTATCACATTCGGCGCGTATTTTTCAGCCAATTCTCTTGTGATTTTTCCGGTTCGGGCGATTTCCCCGTACATGTAAGCGCTGGGCCGGGGTTTTCTATTCAGCGTCCCCGGCTCCACTTCCACAAGGCCGAACTTCTTTTCGAATCCCAGCTTCCATTCGAAGTTGTCTATATACGACCATTGAAAATAGCCTTTGACGTCCATTCCGTCGTCTATCGCGCGCTTAACCTGTTTGAGATGCCTTAGGAGATAGCCGGGCCTCTGCGCGTCCGTCGCGTCCGCGATGCCGTTTTCCAGAATATAGACCGGCTTGCCATAGCGGGCGGCATCCTTGATGACATTGTAGAATCCCGGCGGGTAAACCTCGTATCCCATTGCGGTCGTCTCAGCGCCTTCCGGCAGATACAAAAAATCGTTCAGACTGCCGGGTATCTTCTTCAGGTTGAAATTGATTCGCATGCGCGTGTAATAGTTAACGCCGGAATAACTGAAAGAATCCTTGAGTCCGGAAATCTTTTCATTAAAGCCGAAAGGCGGCGGAACCTTGCCGGAGCTTAATGCCTTAGGAAAAGCGTCGTTGTGAAAAAACCTAATGAATTTATGAATGGCGCTGTCCAGAATATTGTCAGGGTTCACCGGAGCGGCGTCCACGACCGCCTGAGCTATTCCGATAAGCGGCTCATCGCTCTCTCCCGAGCGACGCCACGCGTCAAGTATCCTTCTTCTCGCTTCAACATGCGCCTTTAAGAGATTCTTAAAAACCGTTCTCGCTTCATTCCAACTTCGCCTTTCGGGCGGGAATTCCCCGAACAGATGTCCCGCGATAACTGGAACCATCGGTTCGTTCAATGTGCACCAGATATCAACTTTTCCATATACTCTTTCAACGACTCTTTTCACAAATCTGCCGAATAATTCCGGGCTGTCCTCAGCCGTCCACCCTCCGCGTTTTGCCATCCATTTCGGCAACGGCCAGTGATAGAGTGTTAGGCATGCCTTAAGCCCTCTTGCGCGAAGTTCGTCGAGAACTTTTTCATAATGTCTCAAAGCGTCCTCGCTGAACACGCCTCTCTCAGGCTCAACTCGCGCCCACTCGACCGAAAATCGAAACGAGTTATAACCCAAATCGCTCATCAGTTTAAAATCTTCCGGATACCGGTTCAGCATGTCAGCCGCGGCTCCTGAAACTGTGCCATCGGCTATCTTGCCCTTTTTCTCCCATTCCCACCAGTCCGAATTCACATTATGGCCTTCCGCCTGATGCGAACACACTGCGGTTCCCCACAAGAAGTCTTCTGGAAACTCAATAAGGTTAATAGACATACAGCCACCCCAATTTTTTTTACGTCGAAATGATAGTAAATACGAAGTTGCCGTGTCAAATCCAGCTTCTGTGTTAAAATGAAATAAACGAGAGATAATTTTGCCTTTTTATGGAAAATACATATAATTTACAGTCAAGGAGATGTCTGTAATGTCCATTTTTACTCTCGAAAAAGAAACTATAGGCAACACTTTAGTTGTGAAACTGTCAGGAAGAATAGGCGGAGAATCATCCACGGAGTTATACCGGGATGTCAAACAGTTGATAGAAGCGCATAAAAATCATGATTTTGCCTTGGATTTCAAACAGTTGCAGTTTATAGACAGTTCCGGGCTCGGTTCTCTTGTGGCAATCAACTCTTCGCTTATGAAGCAAAGCAGAAAGCTGACCCTGCTGGCAGTGCCCGGTGCGCTTCTGGAATTGCTAAGGATCACAAATCTTGACAGGGTTTTCACGATAAAGGACTCGTTGGACGAAACGGAATGAGAATCGCGCGAGCGACAGCAATAATCGCCATTGGGGCCATATTAATCATGGCGACAGCCGCATTGTCCCAGCCACCCCTCCCCGCGCCGAAAATCAAAACAGTGCAGGGCAGGGTTCTGTTAAGC
>JAKQBV010000304.1 GCA_029573925.1 bacterium | reverse complement strand
CGAGGCGGCGGCGATGACGGAGAAGCTTGGAGACCTTGCGAGCTTCTACAAGGTCGGCCTCGAACTGTACATCCGGGACGGAGAACGAGCGCTGGAGATGTTGAGCGCTGCGGGAAAAAAGGTGTTCCTAGACCTGAAACTGCACGATATTCCGAACACGGTGGCGAAGACGGTGGAGTCGATAAAGACCAAAGGCGCAAGCCTGACGACGCTGCACGCGGGCGGCGGAGGAGAGATGATGAGGGCGGCGAGCGCGGCGCTGGGCGGCGAGCGCGGCGGCCTCAGACTCCTCGGAGTCACCGTGCTCACCAGCATCGACGAGCGGACGCTCAGGGACGACATCGGCACACAACTTTCCATCCCGACGCTGGTGTCCAAATGGGCGGCGCTGGCGCGGGAATGCGGGCTTCAGGGCGTGGTGGCGTCGGCCCTCGAACTTTCTCTTCTCAGGGAGAAGTTTGACGAGAGTTTTCTTATCGTTACGCCGGGCATCAGGCCTGCTGGCGGGGACGTGGCAGATCAGAAACGAGTGGTCACCCCGAAACAGGCGTTCGAGCGGGGGGCCAGCTACATAGTTGTCGGACGCCCTGTGACCGCCGCCGCCGACCCGGCGGACGCCATGCGCCGGATTCTGGACGAAATTTCTTAATCAGAGGACGAACGATGTCGGAATCCCACGACCGAGCCACGCACCACTACAACCTCGGCATACAGTTTGAGCGCAACGAAGACATTGACAACGCGGCGCGGGAGTTCGAGAACGCCATACGGGCGGACTGCCGGTTCCCGTATCCGTACCGCGCTCTGGGCGAGATATATTTCAACAAGGAACGCTACGAGGACGCGCTGGAGCATCTTGAGAAGGCCATTGAGCTTGACCCTGACTGGATAGAGGCTCTGGGACTTGCGGCGGACACGCTCATCGAACTGGGAGACACGCGGAAGGCGGCTCCGCTTCTCGAAAGGGCGCTGCGGGGAGACCCCGGCAACCCGCGCTACAGCGCGCAACTTGGCCGGATTCTAATCGCCGAAGGGGATTTCTCCGATGCGGTCGAGCTGCTTGAAGGCGCGCTTCGGGCCAACCCGGACGACTATAAGCTCAACTACAACATGGGAGTGGCGCTGGGCAAGCGGGCTATGGCCGACATCGATCTTTCGATTGAGCACTGGCGCCGCGCGGTGGCGGTAAAGGCCGACGACCCTCGCGCGTTCCGCAACATGGCCATCTCGTATTTTTCCAGAGGATTCCTCGACGAGGCTTCGGACGCCTTCAGGATGGCCCTCTCGCTCGACCCCAACGACGATGTATCGGCCCGTTTTCTGAAATTCTCGGAGGGCGTAAACAAACGTGGATAGCGCATCGTTCACATCTCCCGCGAAGATCAACCTCTTCCTCGACATCAGAGGAAAACGCCCCGACGGCTATCACGAGACGCTCACGTGGATGCAGACGATAGACCTGTGCGACACGCTGTCGCTGGCGCGCTCCGCGAGGGACTTCTCCACGCTGAGAAGCGACAACTCCTCGATGCCGCTCGGCAAGCGCAATCTCTGCATAAAGGCTTACGAGGCGGCGCGGGCGGCGGCGGGAGACGCGGTGGACAGCGTCGAGATATCCCTCAAGAAACGCGTGCCGCTCGGCTCCGGCCTCGGCGGCGGCAGCAGCAACGCCGCCTCCGTTATCAAGGGGCTAAACGTCCTTTTCTCCCTCGGAATGTCGGATGAAAAGATGTCAAAAATCGCCGCCGGAGTGGGAACTGACGTGCCGTTCTTCATCAGGGGCGGCGCGGCGATCGCCTCCGGCAGAGGCGAAATTATTTCTCCCCTGCCCTCTCTGCCGGCTCCGATTCATCTGGTGGTGGCGAAACCGGAAGCGTCCGTGTCCACCGGAGAGGCTTACAAGTGGGTGAAAGGCTACAAAGGGGAAAGAGAGCTTGCCCGGGAAGAAACCGCCGCCCGGATTGCCAGCGGCGACCTGCAATATGTGATGGACCGGATGTTCAACTGTTTTGAAGAAATAGTGTTCGGCCGGCTGCCCGCCATCGCGGCGCTGAAAAGCAAACTTCTCGACGCCGGATGCGTGAAGGCGCAGATGACGGGGAGCGGCTCCGCCGTGTTCGGAATATGCCCCGACGAAAAGACGGCGCGGAGCGCCGCGTCCGCCCTTTCGGCTGACGACGACACCCTGTTCGTCGCCGCATGCCGGACTATCTGACGACACGACGGGATGAAAAATCCGATAAAAAACAAGCCTGATATAGAGAAACGCCTGCCGGGAACTCCGGCGCGGCTGACCGTGCTCGGCTCCACCGGCTCCATCGGCGTCAAAGTCCTTGAGACGGCGCGCGAACTGCCCGGCGGCAGGGTCGAGATAGAGAGCCTTGCGGCGCGGACGAACTGGCGGCTGCTCAAGGAACAGGCCGTCCGGCGCGGCGCGCGGGCGGTATGCCTCTCGAACCCGGCTGCGGCGCGAGCGCTGGCGCGAGCGTTTCCGGGCGCTCCTTTCAAAATTCTTGAAGGCGCGCAAGGGCTGGAAACGCTGGCCTCAGCGCCCGGCGGCGGGCCTGTGTTCAACGCAATTACAGGCATCGACGGGCTGAGGCCCTCGCTGGCGGCGCTCCGCGCCCGCCGCCCTCTCCTAATGGCGAACAAGGAAAGCCTCGTAGCCGGAGGCAGACTGCTCCGCGCGGAGGCCGACCTTCTCCGGGTACCCCTCATCCCCGTCGACAGCGAGCACTCCGCGATATTCCAGTGCCTGAGCGGGCGGGCCGCGTCGGAAGTGCGCCGGGTGGTCATCACCGCCTCCGGCGGCCCGTTCCTGAAAAGAAGAAACGTCCGGGGAGCTACTCCCGCGCAGGCGACCGCGCACCCGGTCTGGCCGATGGGGCCTAAGGTGTCCGTCGATTCCGCCACCCTGATGAACAAAGGACTGGAGCTTATCGAGGCTGCCCACCTGTTCGGGCTTGCGCCTGAGAAGCTTTCCGTGGCGATTCATCCGCAGTGCGTGGTTCACGCGATGGTGGAGCTTGCGGACGGCTCGATTATCGCGCATCTGGCTCCGGCGGACATGAAAACGCCGATAAGGTACGCGCTGACATACCCGGAGCGGCTGCCGGGCGGCGGAAAGACGCCCTCTCTGTCGCTGTCCGACATCAGCGGGCTGACATTCGCCGAGCCTGATGAAAAGCGGTTCCCGTGCCTGACGCTCGCGCGGGCGGCTCTGGAGCGCGGAGGCCTTGCTCCTGCGGCTCTCAACGCGGCGGATGAAATCGCGGTTTCTTTCTTCCTGTCCGGAAAAATCGATTTCGCGGATATTCCCTCCGTCATCGAAAAAACGATGTCGGCGGTTGACGACCAACTAGACGGCGACCCGATGTCGCTCGAAGAAATCTTGGAGATAGACGCGGCTGCGAGGAAGGCGGCGAAGTCGGCTGCCCGCGCGTCGGCGCTCTGAACGAGCATCTATGTCGAACAAAGCTAAATCAAAAATTTTCGCATGGGCGATAATCCTGTGTCTGGCTCAAGCCGCCGCGCTGGCGTTCATAGGCAAGAACTGGCTCGCAAAAAAGGGGCTGGTTCCCGCAGGCTTGGGAACCGCGCCGGCGGCCTCGGATGTCGTTTCCTCCCTCGAATATTCCGACGTCAGGCTCGACGAAAAAGCGGGCGTCCTGTTCACCGAAAAGAACGGAACAAAGATAGTTTACACAATCGACCCGAAGCTTCAGACGCTGGCCGAGAAGCTGTTTCAGGAGTTCAATCCGGTCGCCGGAGCCTTCGTGGCGATAGACGCGCGCACCGGAGACGTCATAGTGATGGCCTCCCACGCCCGGAACAGAAAAAACGGGGACAGCCTGCCCGAAGGCTCGACGTTCCTCGACCCGGCGTTGCGAAACAGCGCCAACCCGATGGCGTCGATAGCCAAGATCGTCACGGCGTCCGCCGCTATGCGCCACGGCCTGTTCGGCCCGACCGACGCCTTGAATTGCGCAGGCTCGTTTCGCGCCGGCGGCGGCGTGATTACCGACCCGGTGGGCGTCTCGCACGGACAGATAACCATAGCCGACGCGCTGGCAAAATCATGCAACCCGTCGTTCGCTCAGATAGGACTTAAAGTCGGGCGCGACCGCCTGCTCGAAGAGTTCCGTCTGTTCGGATTCAACCGCTCCATCGAATTCGACCTGCCCGCGCTTGAAAGCAGGGCGGCGTTCGGCGACGACGAGTATTCCGTCGCGCGCGCCGGCTCCGGCTTCCACGGCGCTTGGATGTCTCCCCTTCACGCGGCGATGATCGCCTCGACAATCAGCAACCGGGGAGTGATGATGCGTCCGCGCGTCATCCGCTCCATCGACGCGGGCGGCGGAGAGCGCGCCGCCAAACCCGACGCGTTCCTCAACCCGATTTCCGAAAAGAACGCCGTCGCTTTGGAAAAAATGATGGACAACACCGTTAACCAGCCGGGATTCACCGCATACAGGGGATTCCACCACAACGGGCGCTACATCGGCGGCGACACGCATGTGGTGGGCAAAACCGGCTCGCTGAGCGGCAATAATCCCGCCGAGATGTACACGTGGCTGATCGGCCACACCACCGAAGGCTCTCCCGACATCGCGTTCGCCGCGATGGTGGTCAACGACGAGAGATGGGTGATAAAGGCCGCTTCGTTCAGCGGCCAGTTCTTCAAACACGCCGGGCGGGGCAAATGAGGCTTAAAGCGGAAAAGATAAGGACTGCGGCGCTCGCGGCCCTGCCTGCGGCGGCGGTCATAATCGCGGTCGCTCTGTGGTCCGGCCGGGGTTGCGCCGCGCAGAACTCGCCCTCGTCAACGGACGCCTATTACGAAAACTCCCGCAACGCCGAGTCCGCGCGCCGCGAAAAAGCGCGCGACTGCCTCGAACTGGCCGAGGCCCTTCTCGATTCCGGCGAATGGGAAACCGGCCGCTCCATCTTCCAGCTTTGCGGCGAAAAAGACAGGGCAAAGCGCGGCAGGATTGAAGAAATGCTCGCCGTCCGCGAAGAATTCGCCCGGTTCATGACGGGCTGGAGCGTCCCGTGGCCCGGCCTCGACGGAGAACCGGTCTCGGCGATGAGCAGAAAAGAAGCGGAGACGCGCGCGGCGGCCGCCGCAACGTTCGCCGAGTCGCATGTGGGCGACGAAACAGGCGAGCTGGCGGTCATAGCCGCCGCCGCCCTGCTGTATCACGCCGGACGTTACGACGACTGCGCCCGACTGCTCGCCGAAGCGCGAGTCAGGCGCGCTATGCCAGATCATGCGTCTCTTCTTGCCATGATGGCCCTCGTCAAATCCGGCAGACATGACGAAGCCGTCGCTCTCGCCGACCGGACGAAGAGAGACTTCCCTCTCGGCTCCGCCGCGCCGTACGCCGCGCTCTGGCAATCCCGCGCGCTCGCCGCTCAGGGCCGGTTGCAATCGGCGGTCGCCGCCGCTCTGGAAACCGCCTACGATGAATCTCTTCCTCCCGTCGCGCGCGGCGACGCCCTCTTCCTCGCTTCTCAACACTACCTTGCCGCAGGAGAAAAAAAGACCGCCGCCTCTCTCATCGCCTCTATCGCCGAAAACCATCCCGCAACCGATTCCGCGCGCTCTCTTGATGTCGATCTGACAGGGCTGGAAGACTTTCTCTCCCTCGAACAACGCCTCGCGCTGGGATCGTATTTCGTTTCTAAACAACGCGGGTTCGCTGCTCGAAAGTTCCTCTCGCCGGTTAAGAGCAAGCTCGGCCCGGAAGGCATGTTGCTGCTCGCAAAAGCGAATATTCTTTCAGGGGCCGAAAGCGACGCGATCAGGCAGCTCGAACAACTTAACGCAGGCAGCGTTCCGGCGTCGGTTCGGGGCGAGGCATGCATAGCGCGCGCGCGCCTGCTCGTATCGAAAAAAACATATCCGCAAGCCGAAACTCGACTGCTGGGCTGCGTCGCGAACTATGAGAACGTCGAAGCCGAATCTCTGGCCGCCCTCGCCCGCGTCTACGCCGCAACCGAAAAAGAGGAAAAACGCGTTAGGACGCTCATGCGGCTGATGGAGAAATATCCCGCCGCCGAAAACGGAGACGAGCGCTATCTTTTAATCGCCCGCTGGCATCTGAACAAAGGGGACTACGCGGCGGCGGCAAAATATTACGCGGCCCTCGACCGCTGGTTTCCGCAAAGCCCTCTGCGCGCCGAAAGCGGGTTCTGGCAGGCGAAACTGGCTCTGGCGTCCGGCGACGCGCGCGCCGCGACCACTCATTACAAACGCGTTCAGGCCGAACATCCGTATTCCTATTTCAGCCACAGGGCTGGAACCCGGCTGTCCGGACCGCTCGGGCTTGCGGACGAATCGGACACAATGCCTGAGTTGACATACGGCGACCTGACGCCCGCCGACTCCGACATCCTGCGCGCCGCGAACGGATTCAGGCGGCTCAGAGTTTTCGAGCGCGCCGCCGCAGGGTACTCCGCCGCCGAGGCCCGCTTCCCGAACGACGCCGCAGCCGGAATCGCCCGGCTCAGGCTCGACGAGAAAAAATACCACCTGTCCGTGAAAGCCGTCGAACTGCGCGCCATCGCCGACCCTGCCTTCTACCACCGCGTAATGGCCGACCCCGAACTGAACTCCCTGCTCTACCCCCGCCTGTACGAAGACAGAATAAACGCGGCCGCCTCCGCCGCCGGAATCGACCCGGTCTGGATTCTTTCAATAATCAGGCAGGAAAGCCGCTTCCAGCGCGACGCCGTCTCCACCTCCAACGCCATCGGCCTGATGCAGATAATCCCCTCCACCGGCGGCTGGATCGCCGAAAAACTCGGCGTCTCAAAATTCCGCTCCGACGACCTGTTCGACGTCGATGTCAACCTGCGCTTCGGCGCGTGGTACTTCAAATATCTCTTGGGCAAATTCGAAGGCAGCCCCGAACTCGCCGTCGCCGCGTACAACGGCGGGCCGGGCAATGTCTCCAGATGGCTCCCCCGCCTCGGCTCCGACGACATCGACTTGTTCATCGAGCGCATCCCCCGCGAAGAAACCCGCGAATACGTCAAAAAAGTCATGCACAACCATCACGTCTATTCCACCCGCTCGCTTTCCCGCGCCGCCTATTGATTTCTTAATCGAACCCGCGCGCGCCTGAACGAAATGAACTGCCGCCCTGTCGCCGCCTGTTGAAACGCCCGCCTCCGCCAATGTATAATTTCAAACTGCCATCTTAACCCGAATCTGTCGTTAAGAGTCGGGCGCGATTGCTAAGAGTGGATGAAAACGAGAAACGCAAAGCGCATTTTGAGGGGCGGGGTTGCCCCGCCCGAAATGCTAAACAATGTGGATGGGTGGCACGCACAAACTCGTTTGTGCGTGAAAAGCAGTTCGCCAGTTTCATCGGCGAATACGGGAGAATTTCTCCTCGGAGAAACAAGGATCAGGTTAAAATTGTTCATCAGGGAGGCGCTTCCATGAAGCTCACAGGCGGAGAGATAGTCGTCGAATCTTTGATAAAACACGACGTCCCGTACGCGATAGGAATTCCCGGACACGGCAGTCTGGCGCTGGCGGACGCCTTTATAGGCAGGGAAGACAGAATCAAGCTGCTTCACGCCCGTCAGGAGATGTGCGCCGTCCACATGGCGGACGGCTACTACCGGGCGACGGGAACCCCGCTGATGGTGTTCACCTCCATTGGGCCGGGAGCCATCAACACCGCCATCGGAGCGGCCACCGCATATATGGAATCCACGGCGGTGATGATTATCTCCGGAAACGCGCACGTTCACATGCGCGGACAAGGCCTTCTGCAGGAGATAGAGCGCGCGCAAGACGCCAACTTCCCGCGAGCGCTCGAACCCGTGGTGAAACGCTGCTGGAAGCCCGACCTCGCGTCCAAGCTGCCGACGGTGATGGCCCGCGCGTTCAACCAGATGCTCTCCGGCAGGCGCGGCCCAGTGCTGATCGACCTTCCGATGGACATTCAGGCTGCCGATGCGGATGTCGAACTGCCAGTCGCAGTCGAGCGCCGCGCCGCGGGGCTCGTCATGCCCGACCCGGCCCAGCTCGAACGCGCCCGCAAACTCCTCGCCTCCGCAAAACGCCCGGTGATACTCGTCGGCGGCGGCGTCCACTCCGCACGCGCATACGACGAACTCATCGCTCTTGCCGAAGCCGCCGGAGCCGCCGTGGTCTGCACCATGCAGGGCAAAAGCGCCTTCCCCGAAGATCACCCTCTCTACGCTTGGCACACCGGCTCGAAGGGAACCACCGTCGGCCTCAAAATGACCTCCACCGCCGACGTCCTTCTCGCCGTCGGCTGCCGATTCGCCGACGAGACCGCCTGCAGCTACAAAGACGGCGTCGCTTTTTCCATCCCCCCCACGAAACTCATCCACATCGACATCGACCCCTCCGAGATCGGAAAGAACTACCCCGTCGCCGTCGGCCTGTGCGCGGACGCCAAACCCGCCCTCGCCGCCCTCGCCGCTTTGCTGAAAGGCAAACGCGGCGACTACCGAAAAACCGCCTACTTCAAAGAGCTTAAGGCCGAGCGCGACAAATGGCTCGCCCATGTCGAACGCCTCCGCGCCATCAAAACCCCCCTCCCCACCATCTCCCGCCTGCTCGGCGAAATCCGCAAGACCATCGCACGCGACGCCTTCGTCGTCCATTCCTCCGGCAACACTCAGGCGCAGATACTTCAGGAGTTCCCGTTCTACGTTCCCGGCACGTGCGTTACCTCCGGCGGGTTCTCCTGTATGGGATTCGCCCTTCCCGCCGCGATGGGCGTCAAGCTCGCTATGCCCGGCAGGCAGGTCGTCGCCGTCGTCGGAGACGGGGACTTCATGATGACCATGCAGGAGCTTGCCACCGCAGTCGAACTCGGACTCAACGTCGTCACTATCGTCGCCGACAACGCCGGATGGCTCGCCATTAAAGACCTCCAGCAGGCCGCCTTCGGCAAAGACCGCCCCAGCGGAACCGACTTCCTGCTGCCCGACGGAACGCCTCACCTAATGGACTTCGCCGCCATCGCCGCCGGAATGGGTTGCTATTCTGAAACCGTGTCGAAGGCGGACGACATCGCTCCAGCCCTTCAAAGATGCCTTTCAGCGGGCCGCCCGGCCCTGCTCGACGTGAAAGTCCACCGCGATTTCCCGCACAGCGGCAGCCCCGCAGTCGGCTGGTGGGACGTCCCCATCCCGACCTATCTCAAATCCCGCCGCGCCAAATACGAAAAGGAAATCAAGGGCGAAAAACTCTGAATACGGCAACGCGAAAAAGCAAACATGAAACAACTCAAAAACCAAAGAGAAACTTTTGAACCCGAATCCTTCATTAGGATTCGGGAGCGATTGTTCAGAGCGGATGAAATGCGAGGCGCAAGGCGCATTTTTGCAGTGAATAGAACTTATGGTTCATGAACAACATAAATGGGTGGCACGCACAAACTTGCTTTGTGCGTGAGTTCGCCGCTATGAAAATCGCCCCCGGTTCGTCTTCTCTTTCGACGAATCCGGGTTGAAAAAGCATTCTCTTTGGAATCTCTTCAAAACATTCCACTGGTCGTCGGGAGCGAATCGCTGCCGCGCTTTTCTCTCGATGCCCCATGCATGTCATTCGGAAACAGATTCCGATGAGTCGCCTCCGGCGGTTCAAGGAAACTTTGAAAAGTTTCCTTGAAAATCCTTCAAACTTTTCCTTGAGCGTCGGAGCCGGACGCTGACGCGTCTCGTTCCGACGCTCCGGTAAAAATGTTTATATATATTATTAGATAACTCTACCCGCTTAAATGTGTGCCATGCGCACCTATGAAAAAGGCTGCGTCAAGTAGCGCAAGAGATGTTTTTTTTCTGGTCTTTGCTTTTAGGCCTTGAGACCAG
>JAKQBV010000300.1 GCA_029573925.1 bacterium | reverse complement strand
CTGGTCTCAAGGCCTAAAAGCAAAGACCAGAAAAAAAACATCTCTTGCGCTACTTGACGCAGCCTTTTTCATAGGTGCGCATGGCACACATTTAAGCGGGTAGAGTTATCTAATAATATGTATATTTCATAAGTTTGAGTGAAATCCGCGCTATTTCCGTGGCAGCGTGAAAACGTCGGCTATCTCAAGAAATATCATTGCGGCGGTCCTCGCGCCGACGCCGATTATCAACCCGATTATTATTCCGAGAATCGTTCTAATGTAAGAGATTTCCAGCGGAGTGTGTAGGTGACAGAATGTGTTGAACATGCTCGCCTGCCCGATGACGCCTAAAAAGAGAAGAGCGAGAGCCGCGTAACGTTTTTTTGCTAGCGGGGCCACGCCGATAAGCAACATGGCGGGATGGCCGATGGCGAACTCCTTGAACCGGGGCCGAACGCTCAGCAGGCCTTCGAGCCGGGAGCGCAGAGCGCCCTCCGCCGACGTGACGACTCCGCCTGCTTCGTTGCCTGAACGCAACAGATACAGGGCGACCACCACTAAAAAAACCGCGCATGCCGCCGCTTCCGCTTTTCTGACAGGCGATTCCAGAAAAGACGCGAGCGTCTCTCCCGTGTGCCTGAGATAAAGGGCGGCGACGAGAATAAGCGGGACCAGTAGAGCCACCTTTACGCCGGAAAAAGAATCGAGCCGCAGGAAAAAATCCCTGTGAGAAAGCAGGGCCGCCGCGAATGCCGCTCCGGCTAGGGTGATGGCGCAAGCGGCGGCCCACCTTGCCACCGTCTCGCCAAGTCCGGGAACTGACCGGGTGGCCTTTGATCTCAACCCGACGAGGAAAGCGACGCCGACCGCGAGAGCGGGTGTAAGCGCGCCGACTCCCAGAGAGACGAGTTTGAGCGCCTGCCTGTAATGCCCGGCGGTTTCGGGCATAGCGAACATCGCCGCGAGGGTCAGGAGAGAGGCTGCCAGAGACATCCAAGCCGGCAGCCCGAACGCGACCGCGCAAAGCATGCCGACGAAAGCTACCGCGCCGGCGGCGGCAGCAGCGCGCGACCGTTTGGAAATTATCAGCGGTTTTTGAGGCTCGGCCTTTCCGATGACGAAGCCGTCTTTGCGAAGCGCGTCCGCGATTTTGCCGACGTACTCTATGTTGCGCTCGATTTCCTGCCTGGCTGGTTGTCCGTACATATTGGAATAGAACCTGACGTAGAGGACGCGCACGCCGCGCTCGCGGGCCGCGCGCCTGAATCTCTCCACCGCTTTTCTCTGCGGAGTCACCGCTATCTCCTCGGCAGAGATGCTGTGCGCCACGACCACCCTGCCGGGCAGTTTCTTCGCGAAAGTCCGCGCGCCTTCCTGCGCCGTCATTTCCACCATGCCGAACGCCCAGCCCTCGCGCCGTTTCATCTCCTCCACGGCCGCTTCAATCAGAGTCGGGCTGCCCATGACGGCGGACCCGTCGAATATCACGACCGACGGCTCTTTCTCCGCGTCGAGGGCTTTCATTTTCAGAGCTATGGATTCCTTTTTTTCAAACGGGGTGTTCAGAGGTCTGGGCGTCATCCTGAAATCGTGTTCGGGCTTAGGCATGCCGAAGGAGAAATCCGATCTTTTTTCTCCGAGCGCCGGGATGCGGCAAATCATAGTGGCGGCGTCGCACGCGCCCGGCCCGAAATGAGCCTCAAAGAAAGAAGACGCCAGAGACCACGCTTTCGGGTCTGCGACCTTGGCCTCCCAGCCTCCGCCCGCTCCTCCCTTCGGAACGGTGTTCACTTCCAGCGACCCGTTGCCGACTAGGTCGTCCATTCTTGTTTCGAAAACGCCGAAGCTATAAACGCCCATGTCTTTGAGGCGCTCGACCGCAACGCGAGCCGATTCGCCGTCCGGAGATAGCGCCAGTATGGACGGATAGTCAACAACAATCTGCACGATATTGTCGGCGCGCTCGTGAGCGACCCTTTTTTTCAAAATCCAGCCTGAAGCGACCAGCCCCGCCAGCGACAGAGCCGCTAGCAACATAAACGCCAATCCCGGTTTTTTCATTTATCCCTCGTCCGCCCATCCGGCGTTATCCCTATTATTTACGAAAACGTGACCTCTATCGATTTAACTTCCGGTTCCAGTTCCACCCTGTCCGTGAAGCCGAGAACTTCGCTCTTGCCGTCCACGGTGAGAGTGGAAATCTTTTTCGGGAAACGAATCTCGATGCGTCGCGGAGTGTTGAAATACCTGTTGTCGAAGGAGACCGACGCGCGACCCCCCGCGATTTTCATTTCGACATTAATCTTTCCGAAATGCGTCGGCGCGTCGAAAATGGAAACTGTTTTTCCGTCCACGATCCATTCAGGAGGCAGAAGCGGAAAGACAACCAGAACATCTCCATCCTCGATTAGCAGCAGATTGCGGACCATGTGGAGAAAATCCGCCGCGGCCCATCCGTGATGTCCGTCGCCCATAACGCCGCCTCGCGTGCGCGGATGCACGGCCTCCGGCCAAGTGAACGTCGGGGTCGCAAGATCAAGGATGTGTTTTAGCATCTTCCACGCATAGAGGTCGCCCCTCTTCGCCAAGCACTGGGCTATCTGCAGAGACAGATACGCGTTCACCCCCGAATGGAACATATTCTGAAAGAATCCGTCCTCAAAGAACGAGACGCGGCGAAGTTCGTCCAGAGTGTTCTTCATCCGTGCGTCGCCGGGAGGATACAGATCGAGCGGATACTGGGCGCACACCGAGCCGATAGCCCCTGAGTTCATGCGCCTGTACGGCGAAGCCGGAATAATTTCCGCGCCGAGTCGCCGCGCGGTCTTCGTCAGCGAAGCCTCTATGTGCCCCATGTAGCGGTCGAACTCTTGATGGAACTGCTTGAGGTCCTCTTTTTTGTCGAGGGCCTCTGCCGCCTCCGCCGCCGCGCGCACTCCCGCCGCGCACCAGAAATTGTCCCAGTAAAAATAATCGTTCGGCCCCAGATGCTCCGCGCTGAACCCGGCTGGCATCAGCCCGTAAACCTCGCTGTCTCTGTCCGAGGTCGTGGACATCCGTTTCTTCTTAATCCACTCCACGCCTTTGACGATTGAAGGATAAACCGTCTCAAGGAACTTCTTGTCGCCCGTATATTTGTAATGTTGAAGAAGCGTCCACATCGCCTGTCCGTTGGCGTCCCACTCCCCGTTCTGGGATATGAAGAAGCCGTCCTTGCGCTGACGCCCCGGATAAGAAGCGACGACCTGATCCGCTTCTCGGAAGAACCCCATTTTTTCGAGCGCCGTCACTTGATACGCCGCGTCCCTGAACCAGAAATGGTGATAAGTGAAAGGCCCCGGACAGATGGCGTCTCCATCCCAGAGGAGCAGCAGGTACGCCTTGTTGACGTCGAAAGCTCTTTGCAGCTTATCGTCGGGAATCTCCACGCGGGTTGTTCCCGCGAGCCTCTCTTTCCACTGCCGCTGAACATCCTCGTAAATTTTTTTGAGGTTGGCGTTCTGGACCTGAGCCGACCATTCTCGCGGGGCCGCTCCCGCCTTGACCGGCATCGCGAACCAGAAGACCCGCTCCGCCCTCGGCTCGATCGGCAGGCTGAACTCCGCGACCGCTGTTGCCATTCCGCAACGGCACTTCGCCCGCGTCCTGTCCAGCCCGGCTCCGAGCGACAGAGAAGCGTCTCCTTCCTCCTCGTTCGAGCAGTCCACCGAGTCCGGTTCTACCGTGAACGCGACCGCGCTCTTGCCATTGACGGAGAAACCGTCCGCGTCGGCGCTAGTCTCCCACACAACGCTTATCCCCTCGGGGTTGTACGGCCTCAGGCTCAGCGCCAGAGACGCGCTCTTGAGAGTCGCCCCGGTGTTCCTGACCGTCACCCTCATAACCACTGATTCAACTCCGGCCACAACCGCCCCGAAAGCGTCGCTCTCAACCTCCCTGCCGCCCGCCTCGAAGACCGTGCGAACGATCGGAGCCCTGTTTACGTTGTACTGTTTCACCTCCGGCATGCGGGACGGCGCGTGCAGCCTGCCGCCCTCCCGCAGCCACACATCGATCGACCATCCGTTGTACTGAGGCGTCACAAGCCCTCTCGGATCCACCACCGCTTCGCGGGTTCCTCCCGCGCAGCCTATCGCCGTCCAGTTTCGGTGCGTCGTGTTGAGCGCGATGAAAAGATGTCCCCGTCCCGCGAAATCAGGCGAATGAGGATCAAACTGCCTCTCGATAAAAAACGGCCACACCCAGTCGGGGTTTGGCTGAACCGCCATGTAAGTGAGCGCCCCGCGCCCGTATAATCGGGCGGCTAGCGGAAACATCTCGGACGGAAACGCGGGATCCGACGGCCTGCCCACTTTCATAAACGCCCTGAACGTGTCTAGGATGTCTCCTTCGAATTCCTTCCTCGCCGCGAATTTCCTCATAAAGCTGTTCTTGAACAGCGTCTCAAGCAGGTCCATACGCCCCCCCGCGCCGCGTCATTTCGCTCGCCGCGCGCTCTTATAAATTTTACCAGATAGAAGCCCGCCGCGCGCGGCATTATTCAATTTTCAATAATTGACGGTATGTGGATTTTTCTCAGGATGCAGAATCAGCGCTCCGCCGACGGATTGCGTCATTGATCCAGTTTCATCGTTTCGACCAGAGTTATCTTGACCGTCTTTATCTCGAACGGCTTCATAGGAACAGAAAGCTCTCCTATTTTCTGGTCCGGGATGGGTTTCTGGCTGAATTCAAGGAGGTCCGTCTCTTTGGAGTCTGTGATGGTCATGCGCGGGCCGAACTTGAGGGTGACGCGATCTTCAGCCCCTTCGGCCTCGACAAGCCGGACTACAACCTGATGATATTTCGCCGTCGGCGTGTCCGGGCTGTCCTCAGGCCTTTTGAGCGCTCCGATATAAGTCGAGTTGGACGCGCAGGAAAGAGCGGTCGCTTCCCTCGGAAGCGACCCCGGATGATGCTCCGCGCGAACCACCATCAGCGTGTTGCTGAACTCCGCGCCCATGCGCCACACTTTAGCGTCCCGCCAGTCGCCCGCGTGCGGATACGCCGCGTAGCGGATAAGATGCTCGCCCTGATCGGTGTAAACAGGCCGCTCCGCCGCCGGCGGCAATCCCCATGCGTTGACAATCGGCATAGGATATTTAGGAGCCCTCAGCATTGTGACCGCCAGCTTGTTCTCGAACACGGAAAACCCGTATTTATCCTGATTGAGGATCGCCAGACCCGTCGTTCCGTCGCTCATGTCTATCCATTTATGCGCGGAAAGCTCCCACCGGGCCTTCTGAGCTGGCAGCCTCGGGCGAGTCGGCCTTGATATCGCGCCATACGGTATCTCGCTAACGACCCGTTCCGTCTTTATCGCCGTGTCGAACTCCACTTTGAGAATGGCTTTCTTTTCTTGCCAGTTGACGTTTGCGGTGAATATGAGCATCTGCCTGCGCGGAAACAGCGTTATCAATTGAGAGACTTCTGACGCCTCGCCGATTTTTCTTTTAATCTCAACCGACGCGCCAAGCTCGCCGTTGTCCACAATAGTCGGCGGAGCCGTGGGCGGCCGGATCTCTATCTCCCTGTGCCTGTATCTCTTTTCAATGTTCCATGCCGGATACGCTATGTTGTCGTCGCGATACAGCCTCAGCCTGTTTGACGGCCCCGCGAGGGTCTCCGCGCCCGTGGTCTTATCCACCAGACTGACCAGCCAGCCCGTCTCCCCGTCCACCACCGCCCTTATCAGCTCGTTTTCAAGCTGAATGGAGCCGTCTTCCAGCGGCCTCGCGGTGGGTATCGCCGGAGCCGCGCACGTCCCGGCTCCCTCTTCCTCAGATAATATGTTTTGTACCCAATGTCCGGAACGTTCTCGGCGGTAAACGCCAGAGTCCTATGTCCGTCGAGGTCAATAACTTTTGAATTAGTCGGGCAGCCCTCGGCGTCCAGAACCTGCATGTCTTCCTCTTCCACCCGAAGGAACGCCGTGGACGTCCTCTTCCACGAAAGAGTGTTGAACACTATCACCGGAGTGGCGTCCGACATCTTTTCGCTCACCGTGTGAATGCGGCGTCCGATGGATTCGATTCCCGAGCGGATCAGCCCGTGCGTGGCGGAGAAAAATTCCTCGAAGTCCACCCGCGCGTCCTCGTACACCTCCGGGATGCTGCTGCCGGGAAGTATGTCGTGGAACTGGTTGAACAGCAGCTTTCTCCAGTTCTCCCTGATAATCTCGCCCGGATACGGGTCGCCGAACAGAGAATTCATCGTGTGGGTTATTTCCGCGTTGCGAACCGCTATCTCCGCTTTCCTGTTCGCGCTCTTTATCCAGCCCTGCGTCGTGTAGCATCCCCTGTGGAATTCAAGGTACATCTCGTCGTTCCACACAGGCAGGCGCTCGCCGTGTTTTTCCAGCTTGCCGAAGAACTCCTTGGCCGTCCCGATCTCCACCATCCCCGCGTCGTACAACTGATGTACCGCTTCCACCTCGAACGTCCTCGGCCCCGCCCCGCCGTCGCCCATCCCGTAGACTATCGCCGCCTCCGGAATAATATCGTTCGACAATCCGGCTTGAATGTCTCCGGGCCTCGTGTCATAGTTCGCCACAAGCTCCGTTCTAAAGTTCGCCAGCCTGTTCGTCTTCTTGTAGTTCGCCATGTTCAGGAGTCCTTTGGCCTGCAGGTCCGAGATGTGGACAAGAACCTCCGAGCCGTCCGGCCCGCGCCATTTGAACGTGCTGAACGGAAACCTCGTGGTGTCGTTCCATACGGGTTTCGCTGTGTAAAAATACTTCGCCCCGCTTTTCGCCAGTATC
This sequence comes from bacterium, assembly GCA_029573925.1. Classification (GTDB taxonomy): domain Bacteria; phylum UBP15; class UBA6099; order UBA6099; family UBA6099; genus UBA6099. Next base: position 20,525 of record JAKQBV010000300.1, on the reverse strand, counting down.
TGAGGCAGAGTCCAGCAGAAACCAAACGTGTCCGGCAGCCATTCGACCTCGCTCATCCGACCGAAGTTGTTCAGGTAGAAGCGCTGGCCGTACAGACGCTGCCTCACGAGGCTCTCCCCGTCAGGAAGATTTAGGTCAGGCTCAACCCACATCCCGCCCACAAGCTCCCAGTGTTTGCCCCTCACCGCGTCCTGCACCGCTCTGAATATCGCCGGGTTGCGGTCTTTCATCCATTCGTAATACTGGGGCGACGACATGGAGAACTTGAACTCGTCATAGTTTGCCATCTGCCGGAGAGCGTTTTTGAAAGTCTGCTTGGCTTTGCTCTTTGTCTGAAAAACGCGCCATTTCCACGCCGCGTCTAGGTGGCTCTGCGCTATCGCGGTGAAACGCCACATCTGATGCGGCGCGTTCTGCGCGTTCAGCACAGCCTCAAACAGAGGCCTCGCAAACCGGCCCGCCATATCCTTCAGCGGATCAAACCTCGCCATCCCGCGCCGCCTTTCATCCGTTCCAGTTTCCAGACACTATACTATCACAACAGCGACATCCCGCAACAGTCCGATTATAACCGCTTGTGGCATTTTTCACAAGCGCGAAAGCCCCTCTTTTCACAACATTGCCGCGAAAGATTCCTCGAGATGTTTCTTTCTCCCTTCCCTTCGCCCTGCGCGTATGTCGTCTGCGTTTCCACAAGCAGCCATTCTGCGCGCGTCCTTGCTTGATTGACATTCGTTTTGATTTTTCATAGTATGCTACGCGAAAGACGACGCTATACAGACATGTGGACGCTGCGCCTTCTGAAGAGACGGGGGCGCAACGTTGGGGGACTTCATGAAAAAAACATTATTAATGGCAATGTTGCTTGCCATATCCTGCTCCGCGGCCCTGTCGGCCGCGCCGGAGAAAAAGATAAGCCAACCTTTTGAATACTCCGGTTATTCCACAAAAGAATATGATGGTTACGCGAAAACAACATACCTCGTCGAGATGTCGGACGAGGTGAAACTGGCCGTCGATGTCTATCTGCCTGACAAGGGGCCGAAAAGAGACAAGTTTCCGACGGTGATGGAGTTCACGCCGTATTCGAGAGCGTTCATCAGCGCGGCGTTCAAGCCTCTGGAAAAAACCAAGGCGAAGAACCTGATGGGCGGAAAAGGCGCGGAGATTCCCATGCCCTTCTGTTTCAGCAAGCTGCTTCTTGAGCGAGGATATGCTCTGGTCATCGCCGATATCAGAGGCTCTGGAGCCTCATTCGGACACCGGCTGGACCTATCGCCCGAAATCGGCAGAGACGGCGCCGATATTGTCGAATGGATAGCTTCACAGCCGTGGAGCGACGGCTCGGTAGGCATGAAGGGCGGCTCTTACATGGCCATTTCCTCCATCCTCACCGCCTCTCGCAAACCCGAAGCTCTCAAGGCAATATTCATCATGGTCTATCCGTTCGGCTATCAGGACATCTATGTCGGCGGCGTTTTCAATCAAGGTTTCATCACTTCATACGCCGAACTGCTGCGCACGATGAACCTCAATATGAACAAAACAGCCGGGACTTTCCCGGTGATGCCCAGCGCCCCGGCGGTTGACGAGGACGGCGACGGCGAACTGCTCGATGAGATTCCTATAGATAAAAATAAAAACGGCGACTTCTTGGACGACTACGAGTATCCGAACAACCCGAAAGACCCGCCCGAATACGCCGACGGAAGCCAGCGTGAACATCTCTACTACCTCGCCACGCGCGACCACTTGAAAAACGCGTCTCTCAACGATTGGATATCAAGGGCGCAGTTCATAGACAGCGACACCTCTCAACTGGGGCTAGACCCGGCCTTCGGCAACTTCTCCGGCTATGACATCAGCCCCATAGCGCGCGTCCCCGAAATCATGAGTTCGGGCATCCCCATATACCACGTCGGCGGATGGTTTGACGCCCAGCCCCGCTCAACCATGACATTCTTCTCCACCGCCAGCCGAACCAATCCTTCAAAACTTCTGATGATTCCCGGTTCCCATATCCTCATGTCCCCGTTCTACAAACACCTCGGCGTCAGCCAAGATAAAACGCTCAAGGGCGTCGAAACCGAAACTCTCCGGTTCTTCGACAGATACCTTAAGGGGATAGAAAACGGAATCGATACCGAGCCGCCGATTACCATTCAAGTCATGGGCAAGGGCTGGCGGAGCGAAAACGAATGGCCGCCGGCGCGCGCGAAAAACGTGGATTTCTTTTTCTCGGAAGACAATTCCCTCTCGACGGCGCAAGGAACCGCAGGCGCCGATTCCCATAAATCGGATTTCAGCCACGACTCCAGTTTCGGGCCGCGAAAAGGCAACCGCTGGCTCATGTACATTCTCGACGAAGACGTTCCCGACCGCTCCGGTCATGACGAAAAATGCCTGTCGTACACTACCGCCGAGTTGGAATCAGACATCGAAGTCACAGGCCATCCCATCGCCCATTTCTGGGCTTCCTCGACCGCCGGCAATGGCGATTTTTTTCTTTACCTCGAAGACGTTCATCCCGATGGAAGAGCGGTCCTGATAACTGAGAACCCTATGCGCGCCGGATTCGCGGGACTGAAAGACGTCAATAAGATAATACTCCGCGGCTCAACCGGAGTGGAAGTCCTGCCGAAGCTTCCGTGGCACGGTTATGAACAAGCTGATTACGCTGACGGTATATTCAACGGAGGGAATGTGGTCGAACTCAAGTTCGATCTCATGCCGACATCATGGGTGTTCAAAAAGGGGCATCGCATACGTCTGTCTATTGCGACATCCGACTGGCCCACATTCAGGCTGGAACCCGCCCTGTCGCCTTCCAACAACCCCGCCGCTCCGGACAACATCCTGCCTACGGTGACGATACACCGCGACGCAGCGCGCCCTTCCCGCATCACGCTTCCTGTCATTGAGGATTAACGCCCCTGACATTCGGGAACGGAGCAACAAATATTGAGATAGCCTGACTCCCAGCGCGTCAGGTTAATTTAAGAATCTTGCGGGCGTTTTCGCGCAGAATTTTCTTTCTTACTTCCGGCATTCCTTCTGTCGAAACAAGGACTTTTGCGATGGCGGTCGCCTGAGGATAAATCGGCCAGTCGGAGCCGTACAGAAGGCGGTCAGGGCCGAGGCGGTCAAGCATCTCGCTCACGTGCGCCGGCGGCTGTCCGCCTATCTCAAGATAAACGTGAGGATGCTTCTCGGCAATCTCAATCGCTGTCCGGTACTGATTCATGGAAGAGTGGCCCATTATCGCCGGGGAGCCTTCCAGCGCTTCCGCGAACGCCCAGTAATGCTCCACCGCCGCGTGCTCCTTGGAACTCTTCGGCTCGAACCCGTTGAACCCGCTGTGCGCCAGAACCGGCAGCCCGCCCGATTTCTCCTTCCACAACTTCAACATGCTTATCATCTCCGGCTTGTCCACCGAACTGAACTGCATCTCGGGATGAATCTTAAGGCCCTTTGCCCCCATCTCCAGAAACTCTTCCATAGTGCGCTCTCGTTTTTTGCTTTTCGGGTGCGTCATGCAGAAAAAAACAAAGCGGTCGTTCCCCTTCAGCGCCTTTCCCATCTTTCTCGTGTTATAGTTCGACCACTTGAAGTCCAGCGACAGCATCACGTTCTTTTGTATCTTCAGCGCGTCCATCTCCCGGATTGCGTTGGGTATCGTGTGCGTGTGGTGTTTTCCCTTGATGAAAGGCTTTATGGTGCACGCTGTGTAGTCCTGAACGCCCCATTTGGGCCTTTCGTTGTAAAAGTTCTGACCCATGTAAATATCCATATCCACCGCGAGGTCCGGATGAAAATTATGTTTCGTTTCAGGCGTCTCGCGTGTCACATCCACCCTAGCCGCGATAAGCGACGTCCATCCCAGATGCGTATGGAAATCAATAATTCCCTCAATGCCCGGCTCGACAAGCGCCAGACGCCCGTCTTCGAGCTTCTTGAAATATCCTAGTTCAGTTAGTTGCCGCCAGTTGTCGAATTTCCTTTTAGTCTTATCCATTTGCCGCTCCTTTTCCGTTCCGATGATCCTTAACCCGCCGGATTGGTTATTCCGCGCGGCTCCTGATTCAGGGCGCGCCGCAGATTTGAATTCTACATCTTTTTGCTCCATAGTTCTATTTAAAACCAACTTGGTTTTTTAGTCCGGCGTTTTCTTGAACAAAAGGAATTTTAAAGAGGCGATTGTTTTCCCGGCGCGATACACAAACAATTAATCAGCGGCAGACTGATTGCGGTTGCGGAGGGACATGGTTATAGACATCGTATATCTGGCGGCTGGACTGGCCGTTATTTATTTCGGGGCCGAGTTTCTTGTGCGCGGCTCGAAAAACCTTGCTCTCGCAATGGGCATCCGACCGATGATCGTAGGCCTGACCGTTGTCGCGTTCGGCACGAGCATGCCCGAATTCTTCGTCTCATTTACCTCGGCTCTGAAAAACTCATCCTCAATCGCCGTAGGCAATATCGTGGGAAGCAACATTTGCAACATAGGACAGATACTCGGCATGGCCGCGCTTGTCAGGCCGCTTTCTGTTGACAGCGGAATGTTGAAACGGGAAATGCCGATTATGCTCGGAGCGTCTCTCCTATTCTGGGCGCTGATAGCCGACGGCTCCATCGGCAGGTTCGACGGCGTTCTGCTTGTTGCGGGCATCGTCTTGTTCACTGTCCAACAAATCCGGTCGGCGCGAAAAGAAATATCAGCCGGCAAGAACGACGGCGGCGAAGAGGCCGTTCCCGACAACTCCAAACTGAAAAATATCCTTTTCGCTCTTGGCGGAATCGCCGGGCTGGTAGTCGGAGCAAACCTCATGATAACCGGAGCGGTTTCTTTAGCTCTAAAATTGGGCGTAAGCGAACTGGTTGTGGGACTCAGCATCGTGGCTTTCGGCACATCTCTCCCGGAGCTTGCCACGTCGATGGTCGCCGCGGCTCGAAAGGAATCCGACATCAGCGTCGGCAACGTCGTCGGCAGCAACATTTTCAACATTCTTTTCGTCATCGGCCTCACAGCCCTAGTCAGCCCCATCCCTGTCGAAGCGTCCGTCATTTCGACCCAGACGCCGGCCATGCTTGCATTTTCCGTCGTTCTGCTGCCTTTCATGATTTTCAAACGGGACATCAACCGCCTTGAGGGATTCATCCTCCTTGCGGCTTATATCGCCTATGTCGTTTGGATTTTCTCTTAACCAGCCGCGCAGCGCATTGAGACTCAAAAAATATTATTTTCTCCTTTATCGCTCTTGCTGATATAATTGCCGGAAAAAGACGGCGGAACGACAATATGTTTTCTATGATAACCAACTTTTTCAAAACCGGCCCTGACGCTCCGAGGCTGAATCTTTCGAATGCCGAACTTCGAAAAAGATTTACTTTCAGGCGATGGTCCGTGTTCATCGGCATAACCATCGGGTACGGTTTTTTCTACGTCACCCGGCTGAGCCTGTCCGTAGTGAAAAAACCCATGATGGAAGCCGGGATTGTCGACGCGGCGCAACTGGGCAAAATCGGCGCTATCCTCATGGCGACTTACGCCTTCGGCAAGTTTTTTAACGGCGTCCTCGCAGACAGGTGCAACATCAGGAAATTCATGTCGGCGGGACTGTTGATATCCGCGCTGATAAACTTGGCGATGGGTTTCTCGTCTCTCTTCTGGGTGTTTTTCATCCTCTGGGGAATGAACGGCTGGTTTCAGGCGATGGGAGCCGCGCCCAGCGTCGTGAGCCTTTCTCAGTGGTACTCAAAAAAAGAGCGCGGCACTTGGTACGGCATATGGTATGTCTCCCACAGCATAGGCGAAGGCATTACCTTCATCTGCACTTCCGTTGTCGTCAGCTATTTCGGTTGGCGGTACGGTTTCGGCGCTTCGGGAACCCTCGGCGTTCTGATGGCCATAGCTCTGGTGTTCATGCTTTCGGACAGGCCTGAAACTCAGGGCCTTCCCAACATCGCGGAATACAAGAATGAGCCGATGCCCGACCCAGCCACTGCTTCCGAATCTTTGCTCAAGCAGCAGTTGCAGGCGATGAAATACCCCGCGGTCTGGGTTCTCGGCCTCGCCAGCGCGTTGACATACGTCGCCCGCTACGGCATAAACAGTTGGGGCATCCTTTACCTTCAGGAAGTCAAACATTACAGCTTGGTCGAGGCCGGCGCGATACTCGGAATGTCGCCCATCGTCGGAATCGCCGGCGGAGCGCTTTCAGGCATCATCTCGGACAAGGTCTTCAACTCGAACCGCCACAAAGCCACCCTTCTTTACGGACTTCTACAAGTCTCGGCTCTGGCTGTTTTCTTCTACGCGCCGCCCGGACACAAATGGCTGGACGTGCTCAGCATTTCCGTCTTCGGGTTCGCCGTCAGCGGAACAGTCGCCTTTCTCGGCGGCCTGACCGCCATCGACCTCACCCCCCGCAGAGTGACGGGCGCGGTCATGGGCTTCATCGGACTTTTCAGCTACATGGGGGCATCCACTCAGGAGTTAATCAGCGGATATCTCCTCGAAAAGAATAAAATCATCTGCGACGGCCAGTGCGTTTACAACTTCGACGCCGCAATTTACTTCTGGCTCGGCTCCGCCGTCCTGTCCCTGATTCTCGCTATGACAGTCTGGAAGGTAAAACCCAGAGCCGACTGACGCTACCGGGTTGACGCCGGAGAGCCGTTTGTTTATACATTCGTATATGCTTTGCGGGAGGCGCAGGATATGCCTTTAACGAATCTGCACGCCGTCGTCGGCGGAATAGCTGGAGCGTCGTTCTACGCCGTCGAAAGAACCTTTGCGGACAAGGAAATCGATCGGGACGACGCAATAGCCCATTTCCTGTTCGGCGCGCTCGCAGGCTCTCTCCCGGACATTCTCGAACCGCCCCTGCACAGGCGACATAGAAGATTTTTTCACAGCTATTTCACCCTCGGCGCTACCGCTCTTGCCCTCGCCTCCGTTGACAACCTCAAGGACGCTTCCAACGACAATAAGCTCGTTCTGAAAGCAATGCTTTCCGCGTATATGGCTCATCTTCTGCTAGATTCAACAACTCCTATGGGCCTTCCGACAATCATCTAGCCCCTGCCAGATTCTCAGAGAATAACCCGTACCAATTTTTATTACTTCCATATTATTGCGAGTAAATGTAAAATGAACCCCGTGATTTTTCATTCTGTAATTTACTTGCCTTTCGCGGTTTAAGATCGGACGGCTGAGAAAAAACCTATGCAAACCCCGGACGGCGGCAAACCGGCAAAAAAAAAGAATTACCCTTGAGAATATCCTGACGGAACTTGGCCTAGACGACCTCGACGAAACAACCTTCCTGCTCATATATGACGAAGCCGCCCGTTGACATCAGTCTGACGAGCCTCTATACGAGGAATTAAATGAATGTTCCCGTTAACTATTTGGTAAAAAGCATCATGCACAAAGGAAAACTTTGTTCATGGCGCGCTTGGCAGTGGGTTCAATAATCTAATAGCAAGTATAATTCATAAAATTGATTGTAGCGGCGGCGAGCATATGATAAGTCTGCCGAATATCTTTCATATATGAACACATCGTTGACGATCAATTTGTCAGAACGTTTCTTCTTCAGACGGTATGTCGTAAGCGTTCCAAGTTCCAGATCGATTATTCCGGCGATGCGGGCCTCAGATCGCTATCGATCCGTCTTGTAACGCTGAATAAACACGAATCACATGACAAATATGTCTTCGTCGGGATCAAATAGTTTGAATATCCTAGGTTTGAGGCGATCCCACATGACAGGTTTGACCAGAAAGTCATCGGCGCCGGCGCGCAAGGCGTCCACCACCGTCTTCCTGTCTTTGTCTGTGGAAACAGCGACGCATTTCGATCCGCTGCATTTGCTTTTTATGTCCTTAATCGCTTCTATACCGGTCATGCCGGGAAGATGTATATCGACAATCACGAGGTCCGGCCGGTATTTTCTCGCGTGGAACACGCCTTCCTCTGCGGTTTCCACTTCCTCCATTACAAATATTCCCATCTTGTAGAGCATCTTGGAGAACATGTGCCTGAAGAAAAGAGCGTCGTCGATAACCACGGCTCGCTTCCCGCGCATTGCGTCGGACTCCCGGTGAACCGTTTCTTCCTCGACATATATCGAGAAAATATCAAACTCTTTCAACCTCTCAATGTTGGTCATTGATAGGATGGAGTCCGCCGGAATAATTATTCCGCCAGCGGCGGTTTTAATGTCCTCTGCGAGCGTCATCCCCGGCTCCACGTTCTCAACAAGGATTTTTTTCGATCTGATGAATTTTCTGGCTGCGTTTTCCATGTCTCCATTATCCCGGATTGCCGATTTGTCGGCATCGTCCGGCCTTTCATAAGTTAAGCTGACGCGCTGTGAGCGATTTTTCCGCGTCCGTCCTCGAAAGAGCGGTATTCAAAAATGGCTGCGCGTTGCGCTTTGGCTCTGGCTGAATCGACAAGGCTCAGGTTGGATTTGAGCGCGCGCGTGATATCGCCGTCCAGAGAGCCGTCGGAAGCCATCTCATCTATAGTTTTGATTGTGTCATCCAGCGCCAAGGCCTTTCTGAACGGACGGTCTTCTGAGAGGGCGGTGAACACGTCTGCGACCGCCACGATTCTGGCTCCCGTCGGTATCTCGCCGCCCTTGAGTTTAAATGGATATCCGGTTCCGTTAATTTTTTCATGGTGCATAGCAGCGTAGTCCCTGACGACAGAAAAACATGGTAGTTTGTCCAGAAGGTGGTAAGTGTAAAACGCGTGAGACTTCACTATGTTGAACTCTTCGTCGGCAAGCCCTCCCCTTTTTTCAATTAGGGATGAAGGAACTGCCATTTTTCCGATATCGTGCATATAGCCCGCAGTTTCCAGCCGCGCTTTTTCATGGTCCGGCAATCCTAGGCAGCCGCCGATAGCGCTGGCGCAGGCTGCCACTCCCGCCGAATGCGCGGCTGTGAAACTGCTCCGGTAGTCTATTATCCGGCAGAAGAGCTTGGCCACATCGAGCATGTCAGCCGTTGACAGGTCAACGTCTCCATTTTCGGACACAAACCTTGCGATAGCTGCGTCTCTGAATTCCGGCAATGTGCCGAACCAAAACGCTTCGCGGCGCGATTCTTCGATGAATGCGGCCGCGACCCGCGGGTTGAACATTCCGCCTGACCTTTTGGATATTTTTTCGATTATTTTTTTGCGTTGCGACAATGGCTCTGAGCTGTCATTCAGCAGAATGGACACCCTGTCGGCTAGATGGACTATCGAGGCGCTCAACGCAATGTCGGCGCACAAACCTGATTTCACGAAAGAGTCGTGCCATTCATGATGCCGGGCCACAATGTCCGCCACGCCGGAAAGCGGAGCGCACGCGGCTATCAGCCTGCTTCCGGCTCGCGCGTGGCTATCGGCGTCGACGAACTCGAAATCCAGCGCCTCCATTCTGTCGGCAACGGAAAGCGCGCCTATGTCGTGCGTTAAAGACGCCAACATTATGTCTTCTTTGCGCTCGGACGGCAGGCCCAGCCTTTCCGCCACGGACATTGCGATATACGCAACTGACCTGTGATGCCCAGAAAGTTTCGGGCTCACCAAATCCAGAAAATCCGACATCACAAGAGCCACGCCAGACAAGTTACAAGATGCTTCGCTCATCGATGATTAACCTAACCGCAGCCGCTTCACGCTCGGATGAACCGGTTTCAGTATATTCCTTTCCCGTTGAGATATGCGCCGTACCTGCTGTCCGTTCCGAGAATGTGGTCGGTCAGCCAGTTCGTAAGGAAATTCATAGTCTCTATGGTGACTGAAATGCTTCCCTCTTGAAAGTCATCGTTGAGGCTTGTGGCTTGGGCCGTCAACTTGCTATGAAGAGCCTTGTGCGCCTCAATGTCTGCGAAACCATGCCGCTCCATCAGAGATTCCTCATCTCGGAAGTGAGTCGCCGCGTAATCGAACAGACCTGATAGAATCCTTCCGACGATGGTTCTTCCTTTGCCCTGACTCATGGCCTCGTCAAGCTCGTTGAGAAGCCCCACTAGTTTTTTATGTTGCGCGTCCATCTCGGCCACGTTTACCGAATACTTATCGCTCCAGTTAAAAGCCGCCATAATAACCTCCATTAAACTTTCAGCATTTCAAATCGCCCCTGCGGCGGCTGTTTCGGAAGCCGCGCGCGCGGAACCTTGCAGCCCTTTTATAAAAGATGTCTCGGCCACTGAAATGTTCACGTCGATGCTGCCTACGCTGAGCGTAAGAGGAATAACGATGGTTTTCACTTCCGGCCTGAAGGATATCTCGATGTTGGAGCCGGTAATCACCGTCGGAGTGGTTATGTCGCATTCATATCCGTCGTCGCATAGGCTGGCGGCTGCGTTGGCGGCCACCATGTTCGCCATCTCGGCGAGCGCGCTCTGAGCGCATTCGTCCAATTCCTCAAGTCCGTCCTCCATCATCATTTTTGCCGCGATGGAGATTGCCGACTTGCGGCTCATGGTCAGCGTCACCTGCCCCGTAAGCTTTCCGGTTATGCCAACCATCGCCGAGACGGTCTCCATATTGCACGGATACCGTTCCCGGATGAATATGTCGCCTTTTTCGGGAGTCTCATAAACCACGCTTTCGAGTATCTCGAAGACAGACTTCACAAAAGGATTCAGAAAAACCGCTTTCATCGCCGTATCCGCCTCAGTTGGTTTTTTCCAGAACTTTCGTCATGGTGTCGATGACTTTCTCAGGGATGAAAGGTTTTATAATAAAGTCCCTCGCGCCGGCAACAAGACTGTCGCGGACTTTCTCTTTCTGTCCGAGCGCCGATATCATAACGACTCTTGCGTCCGGATGAATTTTCTTTATCGCCCGCAGCGAGCTGATGCCGTCGACATCGGGCATCGTTATGTCCATGGTCACGACGTCCGGCTTGAGTTTCTGGAACAACATGACCGCCTGTCTGCCATCCTCGGCTTCGCCAACCACTCTGAAGTTGCCATTTTCGAGGATGTTCTTGAGTTTGTTGCGCATGAATCTGGCGTCGTCCACTATCATGACAGTTTTCTTTTTTTCTTTCGAGCCGACTCTAACCGTTTTGATGCTTCCGCTGGTTTCGTCGTAAGACGACAACGCCACGCCTCCCTCAGCGTCCGCCATTAGAGTGGCGAACTTGAGGGGCTTTGCTATCCTTTCCCTTGAACCGCCGATGTAAACCACGCAGCCGGGATGTATGTATTCCTCGCCTTTCACCGTCGCAAACGGGTTCACCTGAACGCGGAGGCGAAGCGAGGCGATTCTCTGTTGAAGACCCAGCTTTTCGGCCTCCAGAGACTGGATTTTCTGTTTTGCCTCGGCGACCAGTTCCGGTTTGGCGTTTTTTGCGAGGAGGTTTTTCTGAAGACCAGAGGCTTCCTCGATTATTTCCTCAAGCTTTTTTTCCATTTCAGACATTTTTATATATATGTCGTGCTTGAAACCCGCGCGGAGCGTAGTCTTTGCCTCTTTGTCCGAACCGAGATGTTTTGCGCGGATTTCGTTGTAGGCCATGATTTCGCCGCCCATGATTTTTCCCTCGCCGTCCGAGCAAATCACGGTCCCGTTGCATTTGACTAGGCTATTGATGACGGCTCGCTCGGCTACGACGTCTCCCTCGGCTTCCACTTCGGAATTTTCGATAAACTTCGCGCTTACACTCCCGGCCGCCGCGACGACGCCCTCATGCCGAGTGATTATGCCGCCTTTCACAACGACATCCCCGCCGGAAACCACTTCTGCGGCCTGAACATTCCCGCCGATCGTAATGTTTCCCTCTGCCCTGACCACGAAACCGTCCTGCACGTTTCCTCTTATATCGAGCGCGCCGGCGAAGTTGATATTTCCGGTGGAGTAATCCACGTCGCCATCCACGATAAACACCGGATCGACATTGAGGATTCCTCCCGCGTAATTCGGGGAGCCGCTGATTGCGGCCCTGAACTCCAGCCCGTCGTCAGAAACGATTACATTGCGGCCAGACTTGAATGAAACATCGGAACCCCACTCGCCGGGAATATCGACGCCTTTAACGGTCATCCCGGTCTCGCCGCGAGTGGGCGGCGTTTTCACCGCGATGGTTTCTCCCTGAGACACAGATTTCACGACATTAAGCTCGCGCAGATTGATCCTGCCTTTTTCGTCGATTCTGGCGGGCGCGTCTTTTTTCAGCCAGACATTTTCAATAGAAGCGTCCGCGCCATGACCGGGCCGGGTTCCAGCCGCCGCGAGAAAATCAATCGGGATCAGCCGCCCCTCGTCAACGAACGATTTAATCCGCTCGTTGTTCACAACGCCGTGAACAACGCCGGCTTCTTCGAGCGACCTTTTCACATCTGCCACTTCCACCGGTTTGCCTGTCAGGCCGGGAGGCGTTATGAAGGCCACCGCCGTCATCTCGTCTCCTGATATCTCGATATTCACTTTTCCGTTTTCGTTCATTTTTATCATCCTTTCCGCTGTTCGCTATTATCTCTTTCGTTCGCCTCGTCTTCAAAATGGGAGCCGCAAGCGATCACACACGTTCTCCCGCGCGGGATTCGTCATTAATCAATAACGACATCACGACCTCGCATCCTTCAACCGACATGGAAACCAAGCTTCCGTTTGAGCAAGCAATATCCTCATACTGACGCTTAGTCTCATCAAACGACACGGCGCGAGGCGCGCCTATTTTGAATTCGGGAGAAGTCCCCGCTATTTCCGGCAACAGGTTTCCGCAAACCATATTAAGCAGCTCTCCGATAGCGTCGGCCTTTTTGCTTTCAGCTTCAGGGTCGAGATCGTCAGCGCCGAGGAGATTTGCCGCCATTGTTTTCGCCAATGAATAAGAAGCGGACATAGACATCGAGCCTGAGAACTCGCCGTAGAAATCCAACGCGGCCGACAAAGCGTTTTCCCCGTTGAGAAGCTCTATGGCGTCTTCTCCCCGCCCGTCCACAAAAACGAACGCCGCGTCCTCTAATATCCTTTGAGCAACCTGCCGAAGCTTCTCGTCAAGCATTTTCAGCCTCCTGAACTCTCTCCGACAGCGCCGCCTCAACGGCGTCCCGGAGATCCTCCGGAGCGAAAGGCTTTCTTATGAACGCTTTCACATTGTTCATTCGCGTCAAACGATCGATTTTCGTTTCGCTTCCTTCAGTCGATACCACTATCACCGGAGTGTCGCTGATTCTTTCTTCGCGGCTGATTCTTTCCAGCATCTCCACCCCGTCCATCTCCGGCATGTTGATATCCGTGAAAATCAGGTCGATCCAGTTTTCGGCGAGGGAAATCAAAGCCTCTGCGCCGTTCCGAGCTTCAACTATTTTGCCTGTGGGAATTCCCGCTATGTTAATAGTTCTTTTTATCATTGTGCGGATGATGGCTGAGTCGTCGACTATTATGATGTTGAAAGACATGGCCGAACCTCCTATATGTCAAATTCGCCGGCGCCGCTTTTAATTGAAACGCGGCCGCTTCCCAATTCGAGTTTGAGGTTGCGCCAAGTTTCGCCGCCCACATCCTCGCCGGTGATTAAAAGGCCGTTCTTCCAGAGAAATTTTTTTGCGATGATGAGATTCCTTTTTCCGATGTTGAAGAAGCCGTTTTTATCGGCGACGTTGGAGCCGCCCGCCAGTTTCACCACGAGCCGGCGCTTGTCAGCGCCTCGTTCAAACACTTCCTTCATCAGTTCGGTAATTCCCGTATCTCCAAACATGTATGGATTCGTCGCGGCTTTCTCCGAGTGTTCCCGCGCCGACGGCAGTTGATAATGCAACATTCCACCCACCGAAACCGCGGGGTCGTACATCGTCACCCCGACGCACGAGCCGAGCGAATGAGTCTTGATGTCGTCTCCGGGATCGTTTGAAACCTTAAGGTCTGATATTCCCACGTTGTGTGTCATAACGCGACTCTCTCCTCTCCTGCGGGCCGTTTGTATATTGACGGGCGCACGAATGTGTAATCATGGTTTATTCCCACTAGACTTTCGGAATGTCCTACGATGAAAACCCCGCCGGGCTTCAGAAGGTTGTAAAAACGCGCCACAAGCTCCTGCTGCGTCGGCTTGTCGAAATATATCATCACGTTCCTGCAAAGTATCGCGTCGAACTTCGCGTCCATCGGCCACGGCCCGATCAGATTTAAGCGCCTGAACCGTATAAGCGATTTGATCTCCGCGCCCGCTTCAAAAAATGTCTCTTCCGCTCTTCCGGTTTTCCTGAAATACTTTTCAAGCATGTCTTCAGGCACGTTTTCCATTCGCTTTGCGGTGTAAACGCCTCGCTTTGCGGCTTCGAGCATTCTCGTTGAAATGTCTGTGGCAAGAATCAGGCAATCCATCAGGTTTATCTTCGGCAAGCTCTCCCTCAACAACATCGCCAGCGTGTACGCTTCCTCTCCCGACGAGCATCCCGCGCTCCATATCCTTCCAGTGGAACTCTCGCTTATCCGCGGAAAAACTTCTTCGGCAAGATAGTTGAAATGTCCCCGCTCGCGAAAAAACATTGTCAGGTTCGTCGAAAGATAATCGATCATTATCGTGTGTTCGCAGGCGTCTTTCTCAATAAAGTCGAGATAGTCGCCGTAACTGTCCAAGCCGAGCGCCCGGAGCCTTTTTGCCAGCCTTGCCTGCACTAGCTCCTTTTTCGCGTCTCTCAAATTTATCCGGCATGCGTCATATACGATGGAGCTGATTTTCCTGAATTCTCTATCTTTCAGTTCGTAATGTTGCGTCGCAGTCATCGTTCCGTTTTTCCTCTTTTGTTCTAAGTAATAAAGCAATTGCGATGCCGACATGCCCGGGACCGTTTGCAGAAAGCACATTCTGTGGATATTTCAGCATTATTAAAGGCTTATTTATTTTTTCAGTGTTTCGCTTGCGCGAAAAAGCAGACATCGTTTTTGAAAACAACAGTAATCACAAATCATCTGGCGCGCCCATGAGCGAAGATAAATCATCCTTTTGCAAATGTAATATTTAAGCTTTTTGTAATGACAACAGCCGTTTTTTCTATAATTGCGCAGTTTTCATCAATCAGCCTGCTAAAAGACAAGCAGCACGCGCCCGAAAGGCGTTGGCGGCGTTTTCGAGAGACACTTGCCTACAGCCGAATCAACCCGAATCCATCATATGATTCGGGAGCGATCAATGAAAAACAGACAAACGCAAGACGGAGCCGGTTTCCCGGCTCCGTCGCAATACTATCTTTTGAAAAGTTGCGTTTACGACATTAGCTTGTTCTTAAATTCCCTGAAATCTTCGTCATCAAGAGGGATAATCTCGTTGGCGGAACCTCTTTCAGAACGGGACGATACGCCCGCCGAGGCGAAAACCTTTTTCCCATTGCCGGAAACTGATTGCGATGCCTGCCGCGCGGGAGCCTGCTCAATCCTTCTCGAACCGCCGCTTCCTTTGATTCTGAAATTTGAAACCATAGAGGCGAGAGTTTTTGACTGAGAAGAGAGTTCTTCTGCGGCGCTTGCGGACTCTTCGGCGCTGGACGCGTTCTGCTGCGTGACTTTGTCCATCTGCCCCATCGCGATATTCACCTGCTCTATTCCCAGCGCCTGTTCCTTGCTTGCGGCGGCGATTTCGGCAACGAGGTTGTTCACCTTCTCCGAGCCGAGAGCTATTTCCTTCAGGGTCTGGCTTACCTCTTCGGCAATCTTGACGCCTTTCTCGCTGTTGCCGACGGACGCTTCTATCATGTTGGCGGTGTTCTTTGCGGCTTCCGCGCTTCGCATCGCCAGATTCCTGACTTCCTCGGCCACGACCGCAAAACCCTTCCCGGCCTCGCCCGCGCGGGCGGCTTCCACCGCCGCGTTCAGCGCCAACAGGTTCGTCTGGAATGCTATCTCGTCTATTGTCTTGATTATCTTCGCAGTTGCGTCCGACGACTTCTTGATGTCCTCAATCGCTCTATTCATCCGGGAAACGGCCTCGCCGCCTTTATCCGTGCTGGTTTTTGACTCGTTGCTCAGCGCCTGAGCCTGAGCCGCGTTGTCAGCGTTCTGCTTCGTCATGCTGGACATCTCTTCGAGGCTGCTTGAAATCTCCTCGAGTGAACTTGCCTGTTCCGAAGTTCCTTCGGCAACTCCCTGCGCGCTCGCGCTTATCTGTCCGCTAGCGGTATTCACTTGATCCACCGCTTCGGCCACTTGGCTGACGACTTCGTGCAGGCCGCCTATGGCTTCGTTCAGGTTGTTCACTATCGCCAGATAGTCGCCTTTGAAGTCTCCGCTGGCGGCAGTAGTGAGGTCCCCTTTCGCCAAATCTGAGCAGACAGCCGTAATCTCTTTCATCACTCCCTGCAGGTTCTGCATCGAGGTGTTTAGGTAATTGGCTATCATCTCGTAGTCGCCCTGATAACTGCCGTTCAGCCTCCGTGAAAGGTCTCCATCCGCCAGCCCCTCGGCCACGCCCACGATGTCTTTGAGGACGTTCTTGCGCTCTGTGATGTCGATGACGAACTCCATGGCTCCGATGATGTTGCCAGACTTGTCTTTAATCGGGGCTCCCGTGTATTCGATGTCTATCTTCCGTCCGTTTTGGGTCGTGCTTGTTTCGCCTGTGAACACGCCGTCCCTTTCAATCGCCTGCCTAACCCTGCATTCGCCAGTGTTGCAATGGTGCGTCTTGAATAGGTCGTAGCACTTTACTCCGAGCGTGTCGCCCTGACTCCTTCCGAGGACGGACGCCGCCGCAAGATTGGCATACTTGACAGTGTAATCCTTGTCGACGGCGATTATCGGGGTCGGAAGGTTCTGGAGATATTCGACCTTCTCGTCAGCCGCCGCAAGAACTTTCTCAAACGAAGCGGTTATGCTGCGAGTAAATAAAACGCCTAGAAGAATTATCAAAAACGCGGCTAATGCGCTCACCGCAAGAATCGATGTTCTAAGAATTTTTATGGACGCTATCGTGTTAGCCAGCGAATCGTCGGATTCCTTCTGCTGCTCATCAACGAAAGCGTCAATTTTCTTGGAGATGTCATTCACGGCTTCGTCGAAGGCCGCCATCATCTTGTTGCCTGCCGCCGGCCCTCCTTCGATATACGCCTTCGCCATCTCTTTTCCTTCTAAATAAAAACTATCGTAAGCCTCTTGCAAGGCCGATATTTTCTCTATTTGCGCGGCGTTGTTCTCGGCTTCGTACATTTCAATGAACTTGTCCGCGCCCTCTTTGAAAGATACGGCGTTCATCTCCGCTTGGTCGAAACCGTCGTTGAGGCCATCCTGCCCGCGAGTCGCGGATATGTCCGTAAGCCATTGCTGGGTTTGAACGACAGCCAGTTTCATGTCCCGCGCCACGCCCGAATAAACAACGCTTTCATTCTTCACTAGAAGCGCGTTCGACAAAACCTTTCCGGACACCGAAAACCCGATAACGACGATGCACCCTATCAGCAGGATCGGCAACCCGAAACTCAGTATCATTCTTGAAGTCACATTCATGTTTTTAAGCATCTTTCCGCCTCCGCCTGTTCTTTAAGTTTCGCTTCGGGCTTTCAAGCCGAAGTCTGTTTTGTGTTTCTTATTTCTGAAATCGCGATTATTTCCTCGGCGCTGAGCGCCTTTACTATATTGAGCAAAATAACGACTCTTCCCGGCGCTTTGCCTATGCCGAGAATGAACTCCGTGTTGACTCGCGCGCCGAACTCGGGAGTCTCTTCGATATCCTCTTCGGATATGTTCATCACCTCCGACACCTCGTCGACCACGACGCCCATCAGGGTCGATTCGATATCTACCACGATGATGCACGTCTGGTCGGTGTCCTCGGCCTTGTCCATGTTGAACTTCATCCGCAGGTCAAGAACGGGGATCACTTTGCCGCGCAGGTTGATAACACCCCGCACGAACTCCGGCATCCTCGGCACCCGAGTTATATCCATAAGGCCGATAATCTCGCGCACCTTCATTATCTCCAGACCGTATTCCTCTTCGCCGAGCGCGAAAGTCAAATATTTGCGAGTCGCGCCCGCGCCTTGTTCATTCGTCTGTCTTTCTATCGCCGTCGCCATCTCATGCCTCCTTTCCATAGTTGTCAATATTTTCGCGAGGCCGAAACACGCCTCGCTTTCCGCCTGTGTCAGGAATTCTTTGCCAGCCTTGCCAGCCCGGCCGCGTCCACAATCAAGGCGACCCGCCCGTCTCCCATAACCGCGCCCCCGGACAACCCTTCGAGACTGCCGAAAGATTTGCCGAGAGATTTGATGACCACCTGTTGCTGCCCCACAAGGTCGTCCACCATGAGCGCGCAACTCGACCCGTTGTTTCCCAGCACCAGAGCCAGCGCGTCGCACGGGTCTTCTTTCGCGTTTTCCACCTCGAACAACCTGTTCAGCCTGAACAATGGCATCAGGTCTCCGCGAACCGAAAGCATCTCTCCCTTGCCTGCCACTGTGGTCAATTGCTCCCGCGCCGGCCTCAGCGATTCTCTTATGGCTATCGTCGGAACTATGTAGTTCTCATCCGCAATCCTCACCACCATGCCGTCTATTATCGCAAGCGTCAGCGGCAACCTTATGGTAAAAGCAGAGCCTTTCCCCTTTGAGGAATCTATCTCGACTCTACCTCTCAAGCTCTCAATGTTGCGCCTCACAACGTCCATCCCCACGCCTCTGCCCGAAATATCGGTCACTTTTTCGGCGGTGGAAAATCCGGCGTTGAATATCAGAGAGTACGCCTCGCGGTCGCTCAGTTCAGCTTCCGGCCTGACCATGCCGAGCCTGCGCGCTTTCTCTATTATTTTTTCCCTGTCCAGTCCTCGTCCGTCATCTTCGATTCTGATTATCACGCCGCCGCCCTCATGGAATGCCGACAGCTTTATCTTTCCTATCGGCGGCTTGCCCATGCGCATCCGCTCCTCGCTCGGCTCTATCCCGTGGTCAACCGCGTTCCTCACCATGTGCACCAACGGGCTGCTTATCTCTTCGACAACATTTCGATCCAGTTCGGTGTCTTCGCCTGAAAACGAGAATTCCATCGGAACCCCCGCCTTTATGGAAGTGTCTCGCGCCACGCGCGCCATCTTTTGAAACACGCTCTTCAACGACACCATTCTCATGCTCATCGCAAGCTCCTGAAGCTCGCGGGTTATCTTGTTCAACTGGCTGACGTTGCGGGCTAGATCGGCGTCTATCGTGTTTTTCAACTCGAGCCTTTGAGTGACCATCGCGTTGGCTATCACAAGCTCCCCCACCGCGTCGATCAGGCTGTCCAGCCGTTTCGTGCTGACTTTGACCATGCCCGCGTTTTGATTTGAAGTTCCGTTTGCGGACAAGTTCGCGGCGTCTTCTGACGCGGCTCCGTTTTCCCCCGCGGCGTCTTCTTGCGCGACTGTTTCAGCGGCTGGTCGCGGCTTGGTTTCCGTCGGAATCGCGCGCGGAGCCTCCGGCAGCGTCTGCCCGGCCGCTATCATCTCCAGTCTGTTGATGAGTTCCGCCCATCTTTCCGGCGAACTATATGCCCCTCCGCCCAGCGCTCTCTCGACCCGCTCCAGCATCTCTTTTAGCATGTCCAACGCTTCGAACGACGCTGCAGCGCATTCGGAAGTGAATTCCATTGACCCTTTTCTGGCCTTGTCTAACAATGTTTCCGCGTTGTGAGACAACTCGTTGACATCCGTCAGGCTGAAAAAACCCGATATGCCTTTCACATTATGGAAACACCTGAATATCTCATTCAGGCATTCTTTGTCGTCCGGATTTTTCTCAAGAGAAATCATCGCGGCTTCCGCCGTCTGGATGTAGTCGCGAGTTTCAGCGATAAACTCCGGAAAATCCGGGTTGGAAGCGTCCACAACAACCTTCGGAGCGATTCTTTTCGAAAGGCCTCGTTCGGCGCTGACAACCGTGCGCGCCTGCCCGGTTCGGAACGCAGCCGCGACCGATTCGGCGCGCGCCGCGTCGATTTTTCCTTCGCGCCCCTCGGACATCGCGTCGAAATATTCCTGCAGTATGTCCTTCAAAACAAGCAACGCGTCTATTTTCTTCTTTTCAGCCGACGGCGGCTCTGTGCCCATCAGCCCCGAAAGCCTCTCAAGTAAACCCGCCGCCTCTTTCATTCCAAGAGCAAATGTTTCCTCCGCGAGCCGTCCCACAGTCGTCGCCACATCCAGCGCCGCGACCGCGTCGCCTTTTTCCACTTTCAATATGTCCAATTCAAACTCATTGAGAGCCGCCAACTGGCGCTCCAGAAAAACCGAGGTCAAATCCTCATCGTCAACAAATACGTCTATGGCGTCAATCGTCTTTTTCGCTTCTTCCAGCGTCCTCCCCACCTCCGCGACCGCTTCTTCCATTCGAGTCGCAAGAGCCTCGAACGGGCCGCTTTCATAGGAGCGAGAACTTATCGTTTCAATGATGTCGCCGATCTTTTTTCTCAAGCCGCCGGGCAGCGTCTTCACCGCAGCTATCTTCGCGAAAAGGTCTCCGCACACGCCGGTGACATGGTCGTTCGAAGGGCCGGCCTGTTCAATCAACCCTGAAAGCACATCGTGTTGAATCTCAACCTCAAA
>JAKQBV010000288.1 GCA_029573925.1 bacterium | reverse complement strand
CCTCCACCCCTTTTCGATGAGGGTTGGGTTACGGTGGGTTGACAGCCTTTATCATAGGCGCATTTTTAAATGCGCAGAGTTGGGAAATCCGAAAAAAAGCGGCGCGGGGGCGCGCGTCAGGAGTATATCTTCCAGAGTTTGTCCTGAGAGTAGCTCATGTAGTAGGCGAGGGCTTCGAGCTTGGTGGTGAGGTCGACGGACAGACAGCGGACGTTTTCGTCCAACTGCACGGCGACCGGCGCGAAGTTGAGTATCGCCGTCACTCCGCTCTCGACCAGTTTGTCCGCCACAGCCTGCGCCGCGGCGGCGGGGACGGCGATTATCGCCATCTCTATCTTATTTTGCTTCACGAAATCGTCTATATTGTCGTACGGCAAAATCGGCGACCCGTTTATCTCTTTGCCGATTTTCTTCTCGTCGTTGTCGAATATGGCGGCGATGTTGAAGCCGCGCTTCCTGAAGCTGTCGTAGTTCGCCATAGCCGCGCCGATGTGCCCGGCCCCAACTATGACCACCGACCACTCCCTGTCCAGTCCGAGTATGTACTTCAGCTCTTTGAGCAGGTATTTCACGTCGTATCCCATGCCGCGTTTGCCGAAGTCGCCAAAATATGACAGGTCTTTTCTTATCTGGGACGATTTGATATTGAGCTTGCCGCCGAGGGCCTCGGACGACACGGTGTCTATCCCGCGTTTAGAGAGGTCTTCCAACGCGCGGAAATAGTACGACAACCGCTCTATCGTTGTTTTAGGGAATTTATACTTTTTTCTTCTCGCCATCGTTTTTACCTTCTCACCCATGTGAAAATTTTAACATACGCCGTTAAAATTTTTTTAGTATTCTAATATTTAATTTCCTACAGTTGCCGGACAAGTATGCAATTTCTGATTTCCAATACTTGAATGGTACTCAGAAAAGGGACGCAAGTCAATTAAAAAAAGCGCGGCGGGCCGCGCGTAAAATTGCGGATTTTAAGCCTTGTCGTCAGTTTCGAGAGGCGCGGCGGCAGCCGGTTTAGAGGCTTCCCCAGTAGGCTTGGCGCCGCTTTCTTTTATCGATTCCACCACGTCCGTGGTCACGGATTTCTTGACTTGGTCGATTTCGTTTCTGACTTTGAAGTACGAGCCGCCGACGGAGCGGGCCAGAGAGCCGATCCTCGCTGGGCCGAATATCAATATCGCCACAATTGCGATTATGGCTATTTCGAGAGGTCCTAGTTTGCCGAACATTTGGTCCGCCTTTCGCGCGCGTTCCGCGCGCCGGGTTATTGCCGGGTTTTTCGACGCCCCCGGACTATTTGAAAGGGTACGCTATTCTTTCGTCGCCCTGTCTGAACGTCACTTTTTCCCTATCGAAATACTCCATAAGAGGCACGGAGAACTTGCGGGAAGTTCCCAGAATGTCTCGCGCTTCGGCGACGGTTATCTTTCCATTTTTTTCGAGATGCTCGATGATTGCGGCGCGGGCTTTTTCAACGGCTTCCGCGTGAAGATAGGCGCGCGGGCCGAGTTTCACCAGCGTCCCGGCTTCGACGAGCGTGTTGTAAACCTCGCCGATGTCCAGCGCGGCGGATTTGATCGCGGCGGCAACCTCGTCGGCGTCCGGCGCGTTGAACTGTTTTTCGGTGTAAATGGCGGAAATCTCCTCGCGCAGCCGAGCCTCTTCCGCCAGCGCCGCCTCGCTGCCTTCGGCGTGCCTCACTCCCCGCCCGGAGACTGATGCGCGCGCGCGCCCTTCCTTCTCCAGCGCCTCCAGCGCGAACTCGTAAATCTTGTTGTCGGTTTTTCCGAAGTATTTCGTTTTTAGTTCTCTTCGCGACACCCACGGTTTTTTCGGAAACAGCCCAAAATATTCCTTCATCCTCGATATGATTTCGCTCTTAAAGCGTTCGAGCGCGGGAGCGGAGACCAGCCTGCCGTGCTCAGGGGCCTCGACCAGCCTGCCTGCGGAGACAAGCGACCGGGCCAGTTCGGAAACTGTTTCCGGGTCCATGTTGATTTTCACCGAGATGTCCTTGATCGCCGGGGCGGCTAGGCCGAAATCGCTGACGGCCTGCTCGACAGAGTCGTCCGCGCAGCCGCTCATTTTCTTCCGCAGGTCCGCGCATATCTCTTCTTTGGGCCTGCGTTTCAGGTTGGGCGCGGCGTCCAGAACAACGCCGCCGCCGGCTGTCTCCTGCGCGGAGAAAGTCCTGATGATGAAAGCGTCCTTGTGGGCGCATACCGCCGGGGAGTCCAGTCTTATTCTGGCCAGCGCCTCGCCGCCGGACTCGACTTTCTCGCAGTCGAGAAGAGACAGGCGTCCGAAAAGTTCCTGAGCGCCGATGTGGACTCTGACGCGAGACCTGTTTTTTAACGGGCGGGAGAGCCTCGGCACGGCGCGCACCGCCGCGTCAATGGTTAGCGCCGCCGTCGCCGCGCCCGGCTGCGCCAGCACGTCTCCGCGCGATATATCGCCGACGTCTACCCCGACGATATTGACGGCGACCCGCCTGCCGGCTCCCGCCTCTGCCGACTTTTTTCCGTGCGACTGTATCTGACGGATTCGCGCCGGGCGGCCCTGCGGCAGCAACTCAAGCTCCTGATCCAGCCGGATGGTTCCGGAGATCAACGTGCCCGTCACCACCGCGCCCGTGCCCTTCATCGTGAACGCCCTGTCCACAGGCAGCCGGGCCAGACCCCACTCGTTGCGCGGGACAACCTGCGACGCCACGCCTCGAATCGTCTCGGCCAGCGCCTCGATTCCGCGTCCGTCCGCAGAAGACACCGGGCATACCGGCGCTCCCTCCATGAACGTCCCCCTCATCGCCTCGCTCACTTCCTCGGCCATCATCTCCACCCAGTCCGGCTCGACTAGGTCGATTTTAGTGAGCGCGATGACGCCCCTCTGGATGCCGAGCAGGTTGCAGATGTCCAGATGTTCGAGCGTCTGAGGCATCACCCCGTCGTCCGCAGCCACCACCATCAGCACGAAATCAATGCCGGATACGCCCGCGAGCATGTTCTTGATGAACCGCTCGTGTCCGGGCACGTCCACCACGCCGATCATCAAGCCGTCCGCTCCGTCCATCCGCGCGAACCCGATGTCGATCGTGATCTCCCGCTCCTTTTCCTCCGCCAGCCTGTCGCAGTCTATCCCGGTGAGCGCCTTTATCAGAGACGTC
>JAKQBV010000273.1 GCA_029573925.1 bacterium | reverse complement strand
CGTCCTTCTTTATCGTCTCGGCGACAAAAAGCCCGGCCTCTTCTATCGCGGCTTTCTGCGTCAGCCTTATTTTTTCGAGAGCCTCTGCCACTTTAGCCATGAAATCGTCAAACATTTCTCTCCTCCATGAAGTCACACATTGTAGTTATTGCCTATAAATATCAATACCACGCAATCGACGAAGGAGCGCATGGGATATCCGACACCGGATTGCGGTCGGAACCGTCCGCGTTAGATACGTTCAGTATAAATCGCCGATCCTTGCCTGAAGCGAGAAAAGCGACTTTCGAACTGTCAGGCGACCATGTGGGATGTCTCGCTATCTCCGAGCCTCCGGTCAAAAAAAACTTGTTCGCTCCGTCAGCGTCTATCACCGCAAGAGAGCTTCCGCTTTTCCGGTCGGCAACCAGATACGCTATTTTTGAACCGTCCGGCGACACCGCGAAATCCGCCCCCACGTTGTCTCCCTGAGTGAGACGCTTCCTCTCTCCTGTGGCCACATCCAGCGAGTAGAGGTCGTACTTCCCTCTGCTCGACACATCGTTTGATATGAAAAAAATCTTTTTTCCGTCGGAAGCCCACTGCGGAAACATTTCATTGACGCCGCTCGTCGCGGTCAGTCGCGTTTCCTCTCTGCCCGACGGCAGGTCCGCCATCTTCATCTTATATATGTCCCAGTTCCAGCCCCGGAAGGAATGATACAGCAGAAACCTTCCGTCCGGAGACAACATGGGGCTTTCGGCCTGATTGTCATCCAGAGTTATCTGTTTGAACCCCGGAGTCGACCATCCGCTGCGAAGCACGAACACGCTTTTGTTCGCCGTAAGAGTGTAAATGAAATCCGAGCCTCGCGGCATGAACTGCGGCGTCGCCTCGTCCCAGAGAAAATTCGTTATCTTCTTTTCCCTTCGAGTCTCCAAGTCGAGCATATATATCGACCAGTTCAGGCTTTTATGCCTCGTGTAATAAGTGCGCGACGGGAAATAGCTGTAGAAATAAAGATCGAACTCCATAGTGAAAAGCGGCAAACCGTTCCACTGTTTCCACTGGCGCAGTCCTTCGTCCACATATATCCTGTAAGAAGCGTACGCGAGCCTCCTGCCGTCAGACGACACAGCCGGATGCGTGTTGAGCATGACCATCAGATCGGGGTCTTCGTTCTTGGTGAGCAGTTCAGGCTCGCCCCCAAGCTCCACCGAATACAGATGTCTGAACTTGCCTTCGTCGGAAGCGAAAACAATCGCCGCCCGGCAAGGCGTTGAAAACGCCAAAGCCGCGAAAACAGCCGCCAGCGCGAGAGGCGCTAAAACCGTCGCTTTTCTAATCGTGCCAGTTTTCATTCAATCATCGGGCCGCGCCACAGAGTTTCACACTTCGTTCGGGCTGCCAGCCATGTAGTTGGTAAAGACGCGGGCTACGCGCTTGCCGATTAGCGACACCACTTCGTAGTTTATCGTGCCGAGAATCCCCGCGATGTCGTCCACATGAATCTCGTCGCAGCCCTGCCGCCCGATAAGAACCGCCTCGTCTCCTATCTTCGCGCCCGGAGCGTCCGTCACGTCCGCCATCATGAAATCCATGCACACGTTGCCAATAATCGGCGCGCGGGTTCCCTCGACCAGCGCCGTCCCCTTGTTCTTGTGGGCGTTCACATAGTCGGGCTTCAGCCGCAACGCCTGGTCGAAGCAAGCCACGGCGTCTGCGTGTTTCCGTTGCAGCCGCAGCGTGTTGCCCAGGTTGTTGAAGGCGATGGGGAAATGGGGCTGCAACTGGATCGCCCGCCGATAGGCGGCCACGGCTTCGTCCAGCCGGTCCTGGTCGTGGCAAGCGATCCCCAAATAGCACCACGCGTTGGCATCGGTTGGATTGGCCTGCAGCACCTGCCGGTAAATCTGCTCGGCCGCCGCCCACTGGCCCGCCTGGTGCAGTTGCCATCCGTGTGCCAAGGCTTCGGCGGTGGTGGTCATGCGTCGTG
>JAKQBV010000252.1 GCA_029573925.1 bacterium | reverse complement strand
GGCGACCCGGATTCCGAATAGTTATCATGTCCCGCAAGAGGACAAATAGGTGTCTCGGCCAGACTGGTCTCAAGGCCTAAAAGCAAAGACCAGAAAAAAAACATCTCTTGCGCTACTTGACGCAGCCTTTTTCATAGGTGTTTTTTGCAAAAAAATGGTTTCCCCGCAAAACCTAAAACGTTTTTCAAAGTTTTTTAGCCCGCGCTTCCGCCAACGCTCCAAAAATGAAAAAAGGCCCTGCTGAGAGGGCCTTTTTATTTTCCAGTCAATCATGATTAGCTGGAGCAACTACTTCGGATGAATCCGGTGTGAAAGGGGGCCGGGAGCTGTGTCCCGTCCCCCTTGATTCTCACACCAAGGAGTTCCGGTCCAAACTTTTTAATTGTTCGTACTTTCCCTCCGTCCGATTCTTCCGTTTCTTCAAGTTCGATTTAGAACAGGCTGTACTTGAAGGCGATGTAGTGGAATTTCTCCTTATACTTATCGCCAGCTTTGTCAATCTGCTCATCCTGAACGTTCTGCCAGAAGATGTCGAGGTTCTTGCCGGCCTTGAGCCAGATCTGCTCCTGATAGTTCTTCAACTTGTCCATGCCGTCCACATCGAGCCATGAATACTGCACCACGAAGGAGAGCATATTCAGCGGGGCCGGAACTTTGTTGATGTCATACTTAACCTGCAGAAGACCGAAATCGCCTTCAGCTTCGGCGGCTTCTTTGTCGTCCATGTCGAAATCGACATATTCGCCGGAGAGTTGCAGGTTGCTGAGAGCTTTCCACGTGCCGTCGAGAGCCCACAGGTTCCTCTTGGTATAGAGGTCGTCGACCGCAACTTGGTCCGTCTTCCCTGACATATAGGAAGCGCCGAGGTTCAGGTTCGAAAGAACGTCATAGCCCAAGCGGGCAGTGATGGTGTTCTTTTCAGCATCTTCTGTGTAAATGTTGACAAAAGTTGAAGCGGCATCTTCTGTCACATACCGATTCATTCTTTCGCCACCATTCTGCCAGTAGCCGAGGTCGAGCAGGATGGGCTTCGCATTGTAGGTGTACAGAACGCCCCAGTCGGAGTCCCATATCATGCCCATCTGTCCCGGCTTGTCAAGGAACGGATGGTACAGGTTGTTCCATTTGTAAATTGCGAACGGAACGAACTGCAATCCGGCGGTGATTTTGTGGTTCTTCTGTTCGCCGAACTTGATGTAGGCTTTCGTTTCGACCGGATAGCTCTGAGTGTTGGCAGCTCCGCCGGCAGCATTGACGGTATCGCCGAGTCTGTAGGTCAGGTTTCCGCCGATGTTGTCAACTTCAGCGGCTGCGCTGAACTCGACCACGTGCAGTCCCATGCGGTTCTCGCCGGAAGTGCCGTCTTTGTCCGTGTACCAGAAGCGGGAATTCATGTGAAAGTCCGCTTCGGCTTTCGCGATCGTCGAGAAGGCCAGAGCCATCGCGAGGACCGATGTGATTACTAATGATTTCTTCATTGTTTCCTCCTTGGAATGTGCGAATCTAATGCTGGTGTTGCCGAGATGGTCTTGTGTTTCGATCTTCTTCCCTTCGCTTCCGCAAGGAGTGTCCACGTTTCCTCCCTCATCCGCTCCGGGCGTCTTGACCGTTCCAAGTGTCCGCACCTCCTTTCGTCACGGTCTGACCATCATCGTAGGTTTCACTGTTACATAATCTATTATCCGCCCTTCGGCTTTTTTGTTTCCTCCGAAGTCGGCAATATTCTTTCTTCCGGTCTTTTAAGTTTTCAAGTTTCAACCGGGACAGCCGTTCCTCAAGCGTCCCGCGAATCTAAATATATTATCCTAATGTTCAAAACTTTTTTTCAATTTTCTAAAAATATTTTAATGCCGGCTTTGATAATCAGCGCTAATACACCCGAAAATCAATGATGCGATTAATTTCGCGGAATAAAAGAAGCAATCTTGAAAATACGCTGTAATCCTCTCTAATTCTTCAAATATCCGCTCTGCGCAATCCAGTTAAGCGCGGAATAAAACGGACAACATACGGCATAAGCATAGATTTTCCTGAGTATCTCTGAAAATCAGATAGTTCTGCCAGTAAATATATGGCTTTTGTAAAAAGGTTTTTAGTTTGTTTAATTTGGAGAGCGACAATTCATTGTCGCTTTCATATAAGCGACTTCAGTCGCTTTTTAATAAAGGCGATGAATCGCCTTTATCTAAAGCGGCGATCGCCGCAGTCCAAAATTACGCAATTTCACTATCTGAGTTTTAGTGGCAATCAGGTAGATTTTTTATGAAAAACAAGCATCGGACAGACTCGCGCGCCGGGCATATTCTGACAATAAGCAATCCCCGGACAGGCTGATCAGCATTTCCGTCGGGGCGGGATGTTTCTTATTCGTAATACTTTAAATCTATGCCGCGTTTTTCGAGCCTTGGCAGAAAGTCCGCCGGTTCCAGAGCGCTTTCGGCGGCGTGTATGCCCGGTTTTTTCAATTCTCCGCGCCCAATCATCAGCGCCGCTTCCACAGCCGGGATGCTCGTGATGTCTGCTATATGCCCCACTCCGGTGTAGTAGTGGTGGACGGGTTTGCCGTTCTTTTTGCCGTAGGCGTCGATTCTGAACACCGATTTATCCACCCCGCCTTTGCCGAATATGCCCGCCTGTTCGAGCGGCAGCATCAGCTTCGCCATGCGGTCTCTCTTTTTCGGCGTGGTTGAAAGGCCGAGGTTGCCTATTATGGTGGCCAGCCTCGAGATGTACGGCGGGTGCGTTCCTCCGTGCAGCGTCACTTCCTTTAATCCCTTGAGGTTCCGGGGCACTGACACCGATTCGACGTGCCCGGTGTAGTACACAGGGAGCTTCCCTATCGGTTCAGGAAAATCGACGACCCTCATGTTCGTGCCTGTCTTTACGCGGACTTCCTTGCCGTTGCGCCACTGGAGAGTAGTTCCGGCGAATATGTGAAGGACATGTTTGATATTGGCCATTCCGACGTCCTCGCCTGAGCCGCCCGCCCACTGGATGTGTATCTTTTCCGGTTCGTCCATCGACAGATAACCCTTTTTCGCCAACAGGTTGGTGATTCCCGGAGAGTTGCCCAGACCGCACACGCATGTAACGCCGGCTGCTTTCGCCTTCTCGTCGAGCGTTATCACGCTCAGGTATGCGTCGTAGTCGTCCATGATGCTCACGTAAGGAGTTCCCGCGTCAATGCAGGCCCCCGCGATGGCTTTTTCAAACATGTAGAACGGCCCGATAAAGCCGAGCGCCACATCGCAGCCCCGCACGGCGTCCCGGATGGTTTCCGGTTTCATCGCGTCAACCTTGACCGCGCTTGCGCGCGCGCCTAGCTCTCCGGCTATGGTTTTCGCTTTCTCCAGATTGAGGTCCGCTATGATAAGCTCAGTGACATCCTGCTCGTCCTTCAGGATTCGGATGGCCGATTTCGCCATGTCCCCGCAACCGCCGAGAATAATGATTTTCATGGTAGTTATCCCCCCTTCAAAGCTCCGGGGCATCGCCCTCGGTTTTAACCCCCCTATCATACAACCGCGCTCTCTTTCGAGCAATTCTTAACATTAATTATTAATAAGGAAAAGAAACCAGCCGCGCCGGGGCGAATCAGGAACGCCGCGCATCGGAATGTCGCGCCCGTAAAAGAAACGAAAGGCGGCGATGAAAGGCGAGCGATGTAAATGCGCGATACCGTAGGGGGGCGACCCTTGCGGTCGCCCGGACGCAAGCGGCGCGGACCGGGCGAGGGAAGCGCTATTCAGGCATCAAGCATTCGTTTCAGCTTTTCATAGATATCTTTTCGGTGTCCGACGGCAACGACTATTATGGAGATTTTTTTCTCTTCTATTTTGTAAATGATTCTGTATGAGCTTGTGCGGAACGAGCGTAAGTCTTCGAAGGGCCTCTTTAAGGGTTTTCCTTCGCAAGGGTCTGAGGCAAGCCGCTCAACGGCGTTCCCGCATATTTCCCTGATATCCGGAGGAAGTTTGCGGATAGCTTTTGCGGCGGATGCAGTGTAAAAGATTTCGTAGCGCTTCAACCGAAGACCTCTTTGTGAGTGGCGAGCCTTCCTTTTTCGATGTCGAGCCGGGATTGTTTTATCTGTTTCATCAATTCGGGGTCGGAAAGTATTTCAATGGTCTCGACGAGCGATTCGTATTCTTCCATGCTGATTAGCGCCGCTTCGGCTTCTCCGCCTCTTGTTATCCTGTACGCGGAACGTGTTTTCCCGACGTCCTCGACGAGTTTGGA
>JAKQBV010000239.1 GCA_029573925.1 bacterium | reverse complement strand
CAGTTTTCGTTGCAGGCGTGCTTCTGTCCAGACCTGTTCCCGCCCCAGAGGCACAGGGCGACATGATTATGTTCGGAAATTCAATTTTCACGTCAGTCATCGGCGGGCTACTTATAAAAGTGCCGGAAGGGCAGCATTTATTTTTTCATCCTATGGCCATAGCCGCATGGGTGGGCATATTCGTCACGGGGCTGAATCTTATACCAGTCGGGCAGTTCGACGGCGGCCATCTGGCACGCGCGTTGCTTGGTGACACGCGGTTCAGATACCTCTGCTGGATTCTCATAGTGGGCATGGCGGTCATGGGGCGTTTCTGGCACGGCTGGTATGTCTGGTCGTTGATAGGGTATTTGA
The DNA here is from genome assembly GCA_029573925.1 of bacterium. GTDB lineage: Bacteria > UBP15 > UBA6099 > UBA6099 > UBA6099 > UBA6099. The sequence goes on along the minus strand of JAKQBV010000239.1, from coordinate 4,249 downwards.
TAACAGTTCGAGGGATTCCCCCCACGATGAACGAAGGCAAACCGGTCTCACCGGCCTCGAAGCTATGGGCCGCCGTCGGACTTATACTCTTTGTTCTCTGTTTCATGCCGGTTCCGATAAAGGTTGTTTAGCAGAGAGCGCTTATTTTATGTCATTAGCGATCTTGTCATAAAATGCGCAACAAAATTGGAGGCGTTATGGTTAAAAACAGTTTGGCAGGTTATGAACGCGTTGTGGAATTCCATGGCCACTCATGCATAGGCTCGGCGTTGGGATATAGGGTGGCTTTGAAGGCGATGGAATGGCTCAAAGCAAACAGATCAGAAGATGAGGAAATCGTGTGTATAGTCGAGAACAACTCATGCGCCGTGGACGCGATACAAGCGATAACAGGTTGCACGTTCGGCAAAGGAAATTTAATTTTCAGAGATATCGGAAAGCGTGGATATACATTTTACAATCGCAACACTGGCGCGGGAACTCGAATACTTGAGAATTTTCGCGCGAAAGAGATGCCCGGACAATCCGAACTGAGAAAAGCGATGTTTTCCGGAACCGCTACGAATCGACAAAAAGAAGAATATAAAGAAATGAGCAAAGCGACAATTAACGATATCCTGTCAGCGCCGGATGAAGAAATCATTGAAATGAAACCTGCCTCCGTAACGCTGCCGGAGAGAGCGCGACTACATGAGACCATCGTGTGTTCGGCTTGCGGCGAAAAAGTCATGGAGACTAGGACTGTGAAAACAGAAAGCGGAGTTTATTGCGCAGATTGCGTTGATAGGCCGGTATGCAATTGAGTGGTTTATAGACAGCTATGTTCGTTTAACAACGATGAATAGAAAATAGAATTCAGCGCAGGATAAACCAGTTGCTATCCGAATAATCTATTGTCAAGGATTTGATTTCACGACAAAATGAAAACCCTCCGTTGCCGGAGGGTTTTTTTTCGTGTCGAACAGTCTATCAAATCGAATCGAATAGAGTGCCCTTTAATATGTGAGTCACAATTTCCTCGGATGAAAGCTCTAAAGTGTTCAAGTCGATTTTTTCTTTAATCTGCTTGGTTTTCTCCGCGTCTGCTTTTTCAAGCTCGGAGTAAGACGCTTTCAGCTTGGCCATCAGTCTTGATTTTGAGGATATTTCGACCGCATCCGATTGCGCGGCGGCCTTCTGGGGACCAGCGTTTTTATAAGCTTTGGCAGAGTTTACCGCGCTGGTTTTCGCGGTATCCGTTTTGCCGCTCATTGATGTTGGAACAAATGGCATTTCCATATTTTTCGCCCCTGTCTATTTTCTCCTCGCTACTATTATCGTCTATTGTCAGCAAACCTTAATAATTTATTAAAAATAATGGCGACTAGGTTATTCCTGCGCGACCAGCCGCTTTTTCGTTAAAACCAAGATAATTATCACATTTATAAGGAATTTTTGCAATAAATGGATTATATTTTATTGATAATCATACAAGAGATGACCGGGAAGTCGTTTCTTGTGTCAGCGCAAAAGACTGGAGAATGGCGCTATTGGCATCTGACGAGAGCACAGCAAACAGGAGCCTCACAACCCCACAAACCGGAAAACCCCGGTTGGTTTTTCCGTCTGAAATCAAAAAAAGACTTATTCTAATAGGAAAAATATTCCAGAATGAGGGAGAAAGCATATATCTTGTCGGCGGCGCTGTCAGGGATATTGTTCTGGGAGCCGAGACTGCCGATCTGGATTTTGTCACTTCTGCGGACGCTGCCGGCATAAAAAGGATTATGCGGAAGGCTTCTCGAAGCATTTATGACGTGTCGCGCGCGAAGGGGCACGGCACTCAGGGGGTCATCTTCTCAGATGGAATAGAGGTGGAGATAACTCCGTTTCGGATTGTCGGATGCGCTGATAATGATAGTCCGGCAAGTAACGAAAAACCGACATTAGAAGAAGACCTTGTCTCAAGGGACTTCACCGTGAACGCGGTAGCGGCGGATTTGGCGCCTGAAAAATTCGGGCTGCTAATTGATCCTTCATCAGGCTTGGAAGACCTGAGCAAAGGAGTTCTTAGAACGCCTAGAGATCCGGTTGAAACCATCAAAGACGATCCCCTCAGAGTTCTCAGAGCGATTAGATTTTCGACAGGATACGATTTGAGACCTGACGAGAATCTTCTTTCCGCGATCAAATACACGGTCAGAGATACTGATTTGTTGAGCGGCATAGCCCCGGAACGTGTTAGAATGGAAATAGAGAAGCTGTTGATGTTGCCGCAGCCGTCCAGAGGCGTCAGAATAATGTTCGAATGGGGTCTGATAGAGCGTTGGATTCCGGAGCTGGTCGCTTTGATGGAGCTTGAACCAGAGCCGGAAACCCATCATAAGAATTTGGTCGGACATACAATGGAGGTTTTGGACAGGGCCGCAGAGTTCGGCCCTAAAACGCCGAGGTTCAGGATGGCCGCTCTGCTTCACGATGTGGGAAAGCCGGCAGCAAGGACTTTGACGGACGGCTCATACTCGTTCCTCAACCACGACCGCGCGGGAGGCGAGTTTGCCGCTGAAATCTGCCGAAGGCTAAGATTCAGCAATGAAGACATTGATTATATTTCTTCTCTGGTGTCTAAACACCATAGGTTGAGCGCATATGACGACGCTTGGACCGACTCGGCGGTAAGGCGGGCGGTAAATGATTTGGGAGTATGTTTTGAAGATATCGCCGCGCTTACGAAGTCGGACATCACAACAGGCGACGCCGAATTGAAGGCTGCAAGACAAGACAGGGTGGACCATTTTATGACGCGCGCGGCGCAATTGGACGCGGAACGTTATTTGAATCCCAAGCCTCCGATTGACGGCGGAGATATAATGAAGATATTGGGAATAGGGCCCGGGCGGCGCGTAGGAGAGATTGTCAGCATGCTCAAGGAAAAAATTATCGACGGCGAACTTGAGCCTGAAGACGCCGAAGGAGCCGTTGCGTTGGTTCGAAGATTCGCGAAAGGCGACATGATATCATGATACCGGTTCACGGAGACGACAATCCGGCTATAAGATTGGCTTTAAGATGGATTGGAGCGGCGTTTGCGCTTTTTATTGTCGGCTCGTTATGCCTAAGATGGTCTTTCATCGAAGAAAGCCGTAGATTCGAAGAGATACAATTTGACAAACTGACATCCGCGGCTTGGGACGCGACTTCGTACGCTAACGATTATCTGGCTTGGATAGCAAGGTCCGCAAAACATGCCGCTAAAGGAGTTGAGCCTATAGAAGACATACTAAAAAGATTGTCCGCAGACGGCGTGGCATCAATAGCGGTATATAGCGAGGGCCGGATAGAATCTTCAGCCGGCGCTTTTTTTGAAAAGGGCGGGGTGGACGATCTAGAAATGTTTTTTGTCTCCTCATCAGGGGCGGTTTCTGAATCCGGAGTCCTTGTGTCAAACGTGTTCATAAGAGACGTTGCCGGCAGCGAATCAGGCGTTTGGCTTTTGGTGTACGTTCCCGGCGGGCCGTCAGGCAATCCCAAGGTTTTTAATGAAAACAGGCGCGCTGTCGTCGTCGCCGTCAACCCGTCGGCGCTAAGCGAAAGAATACAGCAATCTTCTCGAAATATATCGGGAAGAAACATCACGATCGTGGATTCGTCGGGAAGGATACTCGCACATCCGGAGCCTGAATACATAGGAGCCGGTATAAAGGAAGCGATGGCGCTGGACAGGCATGATCAATTGAATGTCATGGCGGCGGATATGATTGAAGGCAATTGCGGCAAAGGGAAGTTCGCCGTTTCTGGCGACAAAGAGTCGTCTATCGAGGAGAAATGGCTCGGCGCTTATATCTCCGACAGATTCGGGGGCAGGCAGTGGGCGGCTCTTGTTTCAGAACGGGAAAAGGATATAAGCTTCAAATCTTATCTCTCAAAAAAGCACCTTGTCCTAGCCCTTTTCTGGGGCGCTGTGATAGCAGTGTTGACGGCGGCGGGCCTCAGGGCCAGATACAGGGAGATCGAACATGAAAACAGGGAGCGCAGGCTGGGCGATGTGGCGGCCGTCAACAACATGTTGCTGACTGTAAACAGCGAGCTTAACGAAGAAAGAAGAAAACAAGAGGAAATGATCGCGGATATCGAGGATAAGAAGAAAAACAAGAACGAACTTCTGGACAAGCTTGAAAACGCTCTTGAGCAAATATTTTCTTCGCACAAGAAAGGGTCGAAAGAACACCGTGAAAAGATGAGAGAGTTGCGTTCTTTAACCCGCACTCTA
>JAKQBV010000226.1 GCA_029573925.1 bacterium | reverse complement strand
GACAATTTCGTGCGTTTCTCTGAAACACGCCACGCCCATAATTTGAAAAGGTATTTCAGAGAAACGCACGAAATTGTCGGTGTTGTAAGAGTAAAGTTTCCAGAATGTCCAACCCGACTTGCCGTACTTTCTGGGGTGATGGTTGACTGGAACTTCCGCGACCAGAGCGGCTTTAGATATCACGCATGGAATCTGTAATGGATTGAACGGACCGAATTCGAAAGCATTCATGAGTTTGGAATTAAAAAGTTTAAATGTGCATCCGAAATCGCGCAAATTATGTTTTGCCACTTTCCTCATAATAATATTTGCGATTTTCGATGGAATAATCCGACGTATGTGATCCTTCCGTTTTTCTCGATATCCGACTACTATGTCGTTTCCTTTGTCATACTCAGCTAAAAGGCGGGGCAAGTCTTCAGGGGAAAGCTGCAGATCGCTGTCCATAAGCAACACAACATCGCCTTTGGCGTATTCGAGACCTGCCGTAATGGCGGCGGCTTGACCTGAATTGCGAAATAGGTCGATAACCGCAGTCACAGCTTTGTCCGCATCGTAAATCTGCTTTAAAATTCTGAATGTGCCGTCGCTGCTTCCATCATTGACGAAAACAATTTCGTATGAACGTCCGGTGGACTTCAAAGTTGATGAAAGTCTTGAATAAAACTCGTTTATGCTCGATTCCTCAAAGTAACAAGTGATGACAGCGCTTATTTCCGGCCTGTTTTTTACAGAGGAAATATGAGAATTCCCATTGCGGTCAGCATCGGTTGTTTTTAACGGCTCAATCATAACGTCACAAATCTCTGGTATTTGTTGCTATTTAAAATACACTAAATATACTATTTATAATGCGTAAAAAATCAACATGAGCGCCGCGATGGGCGGTACACGTATGATAAACAGTTTTAGAAAAATCGGAGATGATGTGACAATATGGCCGCTCGCAAAAATCACATCTCAGGAAAATATCTCTATTGGCAATTCAGTGATAATCGATGATTTCGTATTCATCATGGGAGGAAAAAACATTGAAATCGGCAATTTTGTTCATATAGCTTCTTTTTCATCTATCGCCGGCGGCGGCGAGTTTATTATGAATGATTTTGCCGGTTTTTCGTCCGGAGTGAGAGTTTTTACCGGCGATGAAGATTACTCCAAGGGCGAAAGCTTATGCAATCCTGCAGTGGATTATCCTTTCAGGAAACCGACTAGGTCTTTTGTAAGGATCGGAAAACACGTTATCGTTGGGGCGAACTCTGTTATAATGCCCGGCGTGGAAATCGGCGATGGAGTGGCGATTGGAGCCAATTCGCTGGTCAAAAAAGATTGCGAGCCGTGGACCATATACGCTGGAACTCCAGCGAGAATTATTGGCCGCAGACCCAAAGACAGAATCCTTCAACTTGAAAGCGAATACCGCAAAATTTGTTTCGACGTTAATGGCAATTACATTCCTAAAAGTTCGAGAAAGGATCAAAAGGAATTCACACCCTGAATTTCACATTGGCGAGAATAAGCGAATGAAACGTTTCTCAAACCCTGTTTATATATCGAGACCCGCGCTTCCCGATATTGCGGATATGACACTGAAGATACGCGATATTTGGGACTCCAAATGGGTCACGAACGTCGGAGATCAGCATAAGCTATTAGAGAACAGACTTGTTGAATATCTAAAAGTTCCATATTTATCTTTATTCAATAATGGAACGATAGCCCTCATAACCGCATGTCGCGCGCTCAGGCTCACGGGAGAAGTGATAACGACTCCTTTCACCTTTCCCGCGACTCCGCACGTGCTCACGTGGAATAATGTGAAACCAATATTCTGCGATATAGACCCGGCCACGCTTAATATCGACGCGGCAAAAATCGAGTCGATGATAACCCCCAACACGACGGCGATCTTGGGGGTGCATGTTTTCGGAACGCCATGCGATGTTCTTGAGATACAGCGCATAGCGGACAGATACGGGCTTAGGGTGGTGTATGACGCCGCGCACGCTTTCGGAGTGGAGATTGACGGCGTCGGGATTGGCGAATATGGCGATATCTCAATGTTCAGCTTTCACGGCACGAAGCTTTTTCACACAGCGGAAGGCGGCGCTCTTTCGTGCAAAGACCCGAACATGAAGCAGAGGATAGATTACCTTAAAAACTTCGGCATAAAAAACGAAGAAGAAGTCGTTATGCCGGGCATAAACGGAAAAATGAACGAGATTCAAGCCGCGCTCGGTCTTCTCGTTCTTGATATCGTCGAGAGCGAGATGTCAAAGAGAAAGGCGCTTGCGGAAGTGTATAAGAGCGCGCTTGACGGAGTGGAAGGACTTCGCGTCAACGAAGACGCTTCGGGAGCGAAAAAGAATCATCAATACTTCACAGTCAGAATCAACGAAGAGTCATTCGGCTGTTCCCGCGAAGAGGCGCACGCTCATCTGAGGGAACATAATGTTTTTCCAAGGAAATATTTCTATCCTTTATGCAGCAATTACCAGTGTTACAAATATCTGCCGTCATCATCTCCGGCTAATATGCCGGTCGCG
>JAKQBV010000221.1 GCA_029573925.1 bacterium | reverse complement strand
GCCGTTAAAACCCACTCTCAGGCTTTCACCCTTTGATTTTCCCATTTTCATGCCCCTTGAATGTGAAATATTACTGTATTCATGGGCTTTTTTACCGATTTCTTACACCATATTAGTTTTTTGATATGGGGAATGCGGGTTTACAAGCGTCATTTGAAGGCTGGGATTTTTCAAAAACAACCATACCCGGTATAAGCCAGAATAAAGGAAGAACAAATATGGCGTTTGATGTGGTGGCGGAATCGCCATCAGGGAAATACTGCGCGATTGAGGTTAGTTTTCAAGTGACTACGAACAGTGTGATAGAGCGCAAAGCAGGTCAAGCACAAGCAAGGCAGAGGATTCTTCATAAGCATGGCCATAAAATAGCTTATGTCGTTGATGGGGCAGGTAATTTTCAAAGAAATTCAGCCCTGTCGACTATCTGTCAATTTAGTGATTGCGCTGTAACATTCAGAAGCGATGAATTAGAGAAGCTAGCATCGTATTTGCGAACTATTGATAAATGAAAAGAGTTAGGGCTATGGCACATCAAAGCGAGAACGCAAAAAAACTGAATATCGTCGTAAAGAGAATAAAAGATTTTCGCGAAATACCAGAGCCTTCAATCGACGATTCTGACGTTTGGTTGTTAGCTTTGCCGTTCGGACGTCATGTGAGCGATGCTGAAAAAAGCGATGAGTGGTTTAAATGTTTATATGAATTTGCTTCAAAATTAGGACCGAATTCATTACTGGCAATCTTAACAACCGCCGAAGACGCTGCTGCCACATGGCCGAAAATCAGCAAGATTATGCGTTTTCAACTGTGGATAGCTTTAAAGCTGGATACTCCCATAAGCTCTTCTGATCAATGTCTTCCGCAGCATCATGCCTCTTTGCTGATCCTGTCTAAATACCGGAGTTCGCTCAAGCATGCCAAAACTAGAATAGCTTATACATATTGTCCGGCATGTGAAAAAACGACCAAAGATTACGGCGGAAAAAAGCATGTTTACCATGAATACGGCACATTAATGTCGGATATATGGAGAGACATATCTTGGTCGCCGGACCATGAATCAAAAGAAGTTGAGGATCGACTTGCTGATTTGTTTGGAATTGATCAACATCGAAATTTAAATGTTTATTACATCTTCGATGATTGTAGATTGCAACCGGATCGAGGCTCCTCGCTGTTAGTTAAGAAGGCAAGCGACGATATGATAAAGAGGAGAACCGACAAACATCAAAAATCTTGTTTGATTAAAGGCGATTGCATCGAAGCATTAAGAAAGATGCCTGAAAATACTGTCGACTTTTGTTTTGCGGATCCGCCCTACAATATTGATAAGCGTTACGATCATTATGATGATTCACTTGACATTATTGAATATTTTAACTGGTGCGATAGATGGATAAGCGAGTTGGCGCGTGTGTTGAAACCCGGGCGCACATGCGCAGTATTAAACATACCACAATGGTCAATTAGACATTTCAAACATCTTTGCAATGTGCTCGATTTTCAGAATTGGATCGTGTGGGAAGGGCTAAGTTTGCCGGTGCGTATGATTATGCCTGCGCATTATTCGATAATCTGTTTTACGAAAGGGCGCGCAAGAAAGCTTCCATACGCGGAGCTTAAAAGGAAAACGGATTTTGACAAACAGGCCGTCTATACATTGAAAGAGGGATTTTGTTTGCGTCCGAATTGCATTGATAGACGCATAACGAGGAACATATCGGACCGGCAATTAGTAACAGATATGTGGTGGGACATTCATCGCTTAAAACACAATTGCCACCGCGCGGATCACCCTTGCCAATTGCCGCCAGCTCTTATGCGGCGTCTTATATCGATATTTACACAGCCTGACGAGATAGTTTTAGACCCTTTCAACGGCGTTGGCACTACTTCGCTTTGCGCCGATGGAATGGGGCGGCGTTACATAGGAATTGAATTATCGGATCAGTACAATAATATCGCTTTATCAAGACACAAAATGCTTGAACAGGGCAAAGACCCTTTCGCAAAGAACGGGGATATACCGAAAGCAAAAAACAGCAGGGTTAAAAGAATAGGCAATTATAGTTACGAAGTTCCAAAAAAAGCGTTGCAACTTGAAGTTCGCGAGATAGCTCGCAAACTTGGACGATTGCCAAATAGAGATGATGTTGAAAAGAACAGCAAATACCCGATAAGATATTTTGATGATTACTTCGTAAGCTGGGCTGAAGTTTGCGCCGCGGCAAGAACGACTGGAATGAAGGAATCAAAATCAGAAGATAACCAACTCAGCCTTTTTTAGCTTGGAAATAGCAATTTGCGGTCATGCTGGAATATCAACACGCACAACTCTAATCCGTGAAGGTCTTTCGATTTGAAATTTGAATAATCGCAATATGGCATCAGAAAGAAAGCACGCCGCCGGCGACGGGGATGGCGGTTTCGCCGAGAGAGGAGCGGGCTGCCGCCGCTTTGTCGCGTATGTCATTGGCCTGACGCTGAGCCTGTATATTTGTTTTAAGCGAAGATTCGTCTGAGAGCCAAGACTCGACAGGCGGGACGGCGATGAATAGCGCCGAGTTTTCCGGCAGCGAGTCCGGCGGGGAGGCGGCGACGCTTGAAACGGGGAATCTTTTTGACAGCGCGGACTGCGCTGCAGCAGCGGCTATCGGGTTATCCGAGACGACGATGAGAGTTTGCTTTTGCAACGGCGCGCGCTCGGCGGCGAGAGCGGCTTGAACCGCGCTCAGAGGGGGGGCCGGAGCGAGTATCGGGGCGAATATCGCGCTCATCCGGACAATCTGCGCGGCGACGATGGCGACGGATAGGACGAACAGGGACGCGGAGCGCGCAAAGCTTTTGGGTGACAGGAACGCGAGGACGAAAAGGAGAAAAACGGCGATATACGCCGCAAGTCCCGGAACTACGCCGCGCGCGAGAGCGGGCAGAACTTTGTACAGAGGCGGCGCGAACTCGAAGTTGAAACGGCCTGAGAGAAAGCTTGCCACCGGGTTAAGCGGCTCGATGTAATTTGTGGATGGTTCTTTCAGGTATTCATCGAGCTTGCCGCGGTCGATGGAGTAGAGGGTCAGCCTCATTCCGGAGGCGATAGTGGTTGTGAATGGCAGTTCCGGGAAGCGGTCAACGCGCCATGCCGAGGCGAAGACGATATTCCTGACGTCGTATTTTGCGGCGACTTCGGCGACGGAACTGATATTGCCGTACGGCAACGGAACTGTGGGCCGGTCGCAGAGGTAGTGGGTCGAGAAAAATGGGTAGGTCATCACAACGTCGCCGGGGGCGGTTGTTTTGCGGATATGGTCGCAGGTCGTGTTTAGTTCGGCGTATAT
>JAKQBV010000149.1 GCA_029573925.1 bacterium | reverse complement strand
CGCGACGCCGACATCGCCGCGTTCGCCAAACGCTCTCTTGAACTCATGCGCGGCTCGGTGGTTCAGACCGTTTTCGGCGTGATGAACGCTCTGGTCCACGGCTACAGCATTTCCGAAATGGTGTTCAAACCCGTCGAATCGGGCGAGGACGCCGGCAGATGGCGGATCGACGCGATCAAACCCAAGCATCCCCGCGACTATGAGTTCGAGATAGACCCGTTCGGCAACCTGACCGGGCTTGAGCTGATCGACGAGAACGGGAGGCGCTCGAAGCTGCCGCTCTGGAAGTTCGTGGTGTACACCTATCTGCCGGAATTCAACCGTCCGTGGGGCCGCTCCGACCTGCGCGCGGTCTACAAACACTGGTGGAGCAAGGATTTCCTATTGAAGTGGTGGAACATCTATCTTGAGACGTACGGCGCTCCCACGCGCGTCGGCAAATATCCTGCCGGAGCCACCCCGGAATCCCGTCAGGCCGACCTCAAACGCGTCCTGCGCGACATCGTCAACAATACTGCCATCACTATTCCCGACGACATGGACATTGAGTTCATATCGGCGGCGGGCGACGCGGGCTTCGAGTCCGCCGTCGAGTACCACGACCGCCAGATAGTCAAGGGCATCCTCGGACAGACCCTCACCACCGGCGAAGGCGCTCATTGCGGCTCATACGCCCTCGGCAGCGTCCATGCCGACACTCTCGAAGACTACGTGTCGTTCCTGCGGCGCGACATCGCAGAATCCGTGATGTCCGAACAGGTCATAAGGCGGCTGGTGGACTTCAACTTCGCGGATATCGAAAGCTACCCGTCGTTCGAATGGCGGCCCAGAAGGGAAAAAGTGGTTCTCGCCTCCGTCTCTGACATCGTCGCCCTGATGGACGCGGGAATCGCCACCGAGGCGGACCGCAATATCCTGCGCGCTAGGGTGGACCTCCCTCCCGATGCCGCTCCTCAAGCCGCCTGATTCGCGCGAAAACGGGGGGGAAGAAAAGTAGGAAAGAGGGAAGAAGAAGTGAAGAAAAGGCCAAAGAGAAACTTTTGAAAAAGTTTCTCTTTGAATCTCTTCAAAACGTTTCACTGGCCGTCGGGAGAGAATCGTTGACGCGCTTCTCTCCCGACGTCCCATGTAAAATTATAATCGTAGGGGCGGGGCTTGCCCCCGCCCTTTTGGCATTTCGGGCGACCGCAAGGGTCGCCCCTACGGGTTTATATTCTATTCGGTCGGGGAAACCCCGCCCCTACGAGAACGGATTTGCGACGCATCTTATTTCTTTGCATGATGTTGCTGTTTATCAAGCGTATGATTTATCTCTTAAAACCCTTTCCCAATATCTTTCCCCATGGCACGCGCCGAAGGCGGAGGCGCAGCCGCGACATCGGCGCCGGCATGAAACGTTTTGAAAGGGTTTAAGGGAAAACTTTTTCAAAAGTTTTCCCTTAATACATCTCTTTCCTTAACCGCAATCCCTCATTCAATCAGAGGAAATTGATTTGGCAGTGACATTCTGAGGCGTCGATAATTTCCCGAATTCTGCGTTGTTGAGATTCGTCCCTTACGCGTTCGAGGATGGAGTAAGGTCTGCCGTCTTCCGTTGTTCCGGCGTTGCGCTCGACGATGATTCCGGCCACCTGCGCGAATCTGCATCCGCCGGAACCGCAGCACGAAGTGTCCACCACCGCGAATCCGAACGCCACGAGAGCCGCGCCGAATTCCGTCTGTATCTCCGACTCTTTTTCGATGACGTATCTGCCCGCGATGCTTGCGGTCTCCGCGCCTTCCTCGCTGTGAACGTAGATATAAGGCATGGCGGCGTTTTCCCCGCTCACAATAATATCATCATTAGGATGATTGACGCGAAGAACAGAGGGAAAAAGATATGTCGCGCCGCTTTCGCAGGAAGGGCGGCAAGCAGCCGAGCGGCAAGAAGCGAAGACAGCGCGAAACCGACAGCAGCGGCGGCGAACAGCGCCCACGGCGCGCCCTGCATGTCCGCCACATGCGACCCGGAGGACGACATCCCGCCTTCCACAAAGAACAGTTTAGCCGCGCACAGAGGGACGAACGCGAACGGGACTCCCGCCGCCATGCCCGGCTCATCCTCGTTGAGCACGAGCATATAGACTAAGAACAGGAGGGCGACGAGCGCCTGAATCCAGACGACTTCCACATAGCCCGCCCAGAAACCGACGGCCGGCCCTGCGGCTGCGCTCCACATCCAATGTCTCCGCGCCGGGGTCCAGCCTCCCAGCCATCTGGCCGCGCCGAACAGCGCCACCGCTCCCACTATGAACCACACCGGGGCCGCGCTTGTGAAGAACCCGGAAAACAACTCGTAAAACAGAGACCCCGCGCCTCTCGCCCATGACGCCGCCGCCATCCCCGCAAGCCCTAGTCCGGGGACGATTAGCGCCGGCTCATATCTGAACCAGCCCTTTTTCAGTCCGTCCCGCGCGACCGCAGCCGCCATGACGACCGCCGCCGCCAATATCATCGCCTCCGAACTTAAGAAACCGCCCATGACGGCGGAAGGGAAATCGGCGGCCTGCGCCGCGCCTATCCCGAACCTCTCCGCCGCGCCTATCCCGAACCTCTCCGCCGCGCGTTCCGGCAGAACTGCGAGCGCGGGATTGCCCGTGAACCCGGCGAGCAGTCCGGCTGCGGCTGCGAACGCGAAAACGGCGAATGCCCGTCCCGCTCCAATCGCGCCCGAAAGAACGAACGCCGCCCCGCCCGCCGCCGCGATTATCGCCGCGTGCAGTATCAGCGCCCGTGTCGCTCCCGCATCGAACGCCTCTCTGGGCGACCATCCTCCGCCGGCCTTCTTCTTTTTGCCCTTTTTCTTCTTCGCCGCCATCTCTCCCGCCTCTTTTCCATCAGATATAGTATCAGCCCGCGCCTGCTTTTCTTTCCCTCGAAAACTCGCTTGCGCGATTAATGAATGTTTTCAGAGTTTGCGGGGCAGCCGTTTCAGAGATTAATTTGTCCTCCCTGAAAAAGTGTAAAAGAATCGTTGTAAAAGGGTTTACACCAAAAAGCATCCAAAATAGAATTGCAAGAAA
>JAKQBV010000076.1 GCA_029573925.1 bacterium | reverse complement strand
AGCATACAATTGGAAACGCGGCAAGGTGCTGTACGGCCTCGGCAAATCCCACTTCCGCGCGGGGCGCATGGAGGATGCGGAGAAAACCATCCGCGAAGCCCTCAAATACAGGTGGCAACCGGACGTCGCTTTCTTCCTGTTAAAACACAAGAGAAAACTGAGGAGCGGATGATAGCCGACGAGAACGCCCCAGCATGGAGTTTCGTCGTCCCGAACTATAACGGCGAGGCCGTGATTGCCGCGTGCATGGACGCAATGCTCGCCGCCGCCGCCCGCTCCCGCTTCCCCGGCGAAATTATCATTGTAGACGACGCAAGCTCCGACCGCAGCGCGGATATCATCGCCCAGTATTCGGACCGCGCAAAACTAATCAGGCTGGAAAAGAACGGCGGGTTTTCATCCGCCTGCAACGCGGGCATTTCCGCCGCGCGCGGCCGCGCCGTTGTCCTCATCAACAACGACGTCAGCGTATATCCGGACATAATCGACATCGCGCTGGCGCGCCTTCACCCCCCAGACGTCTTCGCCGTAAGCTTCAGGGCGTTGGACGAAAACGGCAACCTGCGGATTGGCCGGACGCTGCCGTCTTTCAAAAAAGGATTCCTCAAAGGAGCGCCAGACGAGCGCGAGACCATGCCGGACGCGGACGCTAGACCCGCGTTCTTTGCCTCCGGTGGAGGGGCCGCTTTCGACGCCGATAAACTTCGCGCCCTCGGCGGCTTCGACGAAAACATGAATCCCTTCTACTGGGAGGACGTCGATCTTTCGTTCCGCGCGCTCAGGCGCGGATGGAATATTGTCTACGACCCGGCCTGCGTCGTTCTTCATCCTTCTCACGGCGTAATATCGTCCTCGCGCCGCGCACGCGAGGTGAACGTCATATCTCGCAGGAACCAACTGATATTTTTCTGGAAGAACGCGGATTGCCCCCGGATGTGGGCGGGACATATTTTCTTCGTTGCGCTGAAAGCCCTCTCCGGATGCCTGACCTTCAGGTTCGACTATCTCAAATCATTGGCGGCAGCCGCGCGCCTTGCCGGCCCTATCGCAGAGTTCAGGCGCGAAGAGAAGAAACTGTCCGTCCGCTCCTCGCGCGATATTATTCAACTTTTCAGTTAGAAGTTTTCCTAAGCACGATAATCATTTCCTGTCCGCTTGAGCCGAAATGCTCGACATCGAACGGGAAGTTCAGCTCGATGTTAAGCTTGTGTAGAAGCCCCATCATATCTACGGGTCTCCAGCAGTGGAAATGGAAATGGACGCCGTGCTCGTTGTCCATCAGCTCGCGGGCGCGCCTTTGGATTTCCTCCTTGCCGAACAATCCTTCGACTTTTTCTGCGAAATCCAGAAAATGCGGCTCGACAGCAGCCGCGTCCCCGTCTGCGAAGTCTCTCACAAGATGCTCTGCCGGCGTCGGCGTCCGGCGGCTGTCGAACGTCTTCCTCATGTCAGGAACGGCGCAGAACAGTATGCCGCCCGGTTTCAAAACCCTCAGCATGTTTTCGAGCGCCCCGATCGGGTTGACCGTGTGTTCGATAAAATGGTTTGCTATCACGAAATCCTGAGTTCCGTCGCCGATTGTCCTCAGCTTTTCGCCGTCGTCCACTATGTCGATATTTGCCAGTTCGACGTCTTTCATTTCCGGGTACAGCGCCCGCAATTCCGGCAAAGTCATCCTGTCCACATATTTCACATTCGCAAGCCCGTATGTCTCCAGCGGGTTCGCGAACGGCCCTATCTCTATCCCGTCCCACTTGACGTACAGGCAGGCGATTATTTCCCGCCTCAGCGATCTGTGCTTCAGCAGCGTCGAGACCATTTTATATTTCGGCATGATCCCGGCGGAACTGAGGATTTTTCCGGTGATTTTTCTTATCGTTTTTTTCATTGTTCAGCCGCCGTCCGGCCCCGCGCTCTTGGGGCTTTCAATTATTATCGTCACCGGACCGTGATTCATCGCCTCGATCTCCATCATCGCCCCGAACACGCCGCAGGCTACTTGGAGATGTTCCGCCGCTTTCTTCTTGAAAAGCTCGTACAGTTTTTCGGCTTCTTCCGGCGGCGCCGCCCCGGTGAAGTTCGGCCTGTTCCCCTTCCGGCAGTCCCCCAGCAGCGTGAACTGCGAAATCGCCAGAATCCCGTGTTTCAAATCCAGCGCGGACAAGTTCATCTTGCCAGCGTCGTCCTCGAACACGCGCAGGTTCACTATTTTGCGAACCATGAAATCGACGTCCGCCTCGGTGTCTCCGTGGCCGACTCCGAGAAAAACTACCAACCCCGGCCCGATTCGCCCGGTCTCCACTCCGTCGACCGACACCGACGCGCTCTTCACTCTCTGCGCTACCGCTTTCATATCGCTTCCCGCTTTCAGGGTTTTGACATATTCAATAGCGCCTCGACTCCGGGGTTCAGCGGCGGAGAGAAAGCGTCGCTCGCCCGGTATGGGTCTGTCGCCTCCGGCGTCACAATCATCATATCCGTCGCCGCGCTCTCCGGGTCGGCGTATACGTAGTACATGTCTTTCAGTCCGGTTTCCATGATTATGTTCACCGCGTAGCCGTACTCCTGTAGTTCTCTGCCGAGTTCCGCGGCTTCGCTCTGCCTGTCGAACATTCCCACCAGCACGCCTTCCGGCCCTTTGAAAGTTTCGTCTTCGAGATAAACGTCCAAGCCTTCAGCGCGCATTGCCCATGCAATCCTGCGGAGTTTTTCGGAGACGGGTTCGGGGGATGGCGAGCGGGATATCCTAGAATCCGCCGTCGCCGCGCGCGGGCCTGAGCGCGCAAGGGCCGGGCTGTCATCCGCGCCGCGCGCGGAACTTCCGCGCGGAATAGCCGCAGCCGCAAAGGACAGCTCAATCGCCGCTCCGGCGGCAGCGCCCATGTCGCTGGGCTTAATAAGACGCCGCACAACAAGCTTTTCCACGCCGTCTGCGGAGGTTTTAACCGCGACCGAGCCGGTCTTAGGCCCCGCCGCCTGCGCAAGCAGAAGGCTCAAAGAATCCTCTGCGGAACCCGACGGAAGAACCGCCCGCGCTCGCCCGGCTCCCGGAAATATATGCTCCATATCATCCAGCAGCCCGCCTGTGGCAGCCCGCGTAGACTGTGTGCCGACAATATAAAAGTCAGAATCGATTTGCTTGATTCTCATCAGCAGATCCATTGCCGTTGCCATCTCGGAGAACGTTCCCATTTCGATGGTGAAATACTTGTCTCCGTTTGACGCTGTTTCCTCGCGCTTGAAAGGATGGTATCCCTCTATGGAAAGAAGCGCCGCGCGCCGCTCATACTCTTTATCAGTAATAATCGGAGAAGAGCGGACGATAAACAGCTTCCGGGTCGCCGCAGCTTCGGCGGAGATTTGGGGCGCGGGGATTTCAGACGCTCCGCCGGGGACAAGCTCATCTTCGGCGAAAGCCGCTATCGCGGACACCGCCGCAACAATCACAATCGCCGCCGCGCGCCTCGCTCTGTCCTCGATTAGTTTTCTCAAAAAATCCCGCATGTCTCATTTCGGCGAAGGTGTAAACTCACTGCGCCGCCGCAACATATTATAGCAGACAAAATAAAAAAGTCCGCCCGGAAGCAAGGGTCGGACTTTCGAGTCGGGTCGCGCGCCCAATCTGACATGGCTTGAACAGGGCGGCGGACACGCGTACAATGTAAGGCCGTGAACTATGCGGCTTAAGGAAGGCGGACACTCGCGATGACAACATTTGCAAAAACAACGACGGCGGCAAGAATACTCGCGGCGGCTATCGTTCTGGCCGCGCTCGCGGCGCTGTTTCCGGTCCCGGCGTCGGCTGCCGCTTTCAATGTGGTCGAACAAAAAGACATCGTGTTCGCAGAGATAGATGGGTTGAAATTGGCCGGAGACATCTACGCGCCGGAAGGCGAGGGGCCTTTCCCCGGCATCCTCTCCATACACGGCGGCGGGTTCGTCGGCGGCTCTAAAAACTGGTCGAGCCTGCCGCCTTTCATGAGATATTACGCGTCCCTCGGCTATGTCGTGTTTAACGTTGACTACAGGCTGCTTGGCGAAGGCGGGATTTTTCCCAACAACATCAAAGACGTCAAATGCGCGCTGGCTTGGATGAGGGCAAACGCCGCCGAATACAACATCGACCCGGCTAGAATCGCCGCTCTCGGAGAGTCCGCCGGAGCTTATCTTGCCGCGATGGTCGCCCTCACCGCAAACATGCCGGAGTTTCAGCCCTACCTGCCTGAATACGCGGACGCCGACACGTCCGTCGTCGCAGCCGTCCTGTACTACGCGCCCCTGAATTTCGTGAACTTCGAGAATCCGTTTTCGCGGCTGCTCGAAGCTGAGATGCAGCGGCTTGCAAAGATTAAATCAAAGAAGGAACTGACGGTTTTCAAAAGAAGATATTCGCCGATAAGCTATGTGAATAACGCGCCCCCGCTGTTCATCAGCTACAGCGACCCCGACCGGACGGTTCCGCCCGACCAGTCGCGGGAGATGGCTGCCGCGCTGAAGGCCGCCGGAAAAATTGTCGATGTCCTAGAAGTCACCGGAGAAGGCATGGACCACGGCTTCGTCATCATGTCGCCAGACAGCGAACAAGCCGCCGAAGCCCGCTCCCGCTCCGCCGCTTTCTTAGAAAAATATTTGGCAAATAGGCAATGATGAAATGATTGTTTTTTGAATTTGCGGTGAAACCATTTTTTTCAAAAATAGGTTTCCCCGCGCCCCTTCCAAAAAAACTCTCGATGTGCCGATTTCGTTGAACTTCGTTCAATTCAAAATCGGCTTTATTATGAAGAGTGTAAGAAAAAAGACTATTGTGGTTTGTGATTGTCAAGAAAATCAACAAGAGAATCAACGCTGCTCGAAGGATTCTCAGTTTCAGGGCTGCCGTTCTTTATATGCGTGTCTCTGAGAGCTTTTGCCCGGTTCTTCGCGCTTTCGACATTGGGAAATGTTTTCTGAAAAACGCTGTCATAATCATCTTCATAATCTGATATGTGTTTCCTCAAAGCGCTTTTTGCCGCGCCTCTTTCGATGTGTCTTCTCTGGTCTTGAAAATGAAGTAGAAACCAGAGTTCAACGCATGGGGTTGAAAAAGCGACATGAATGTCATTGTCGCGCGCTTGCAGGATTGCATCATCGAAATAATCATGTTCGTCGCGGTCAAAAACGCACCAGACAGCGTCGAATTCATCTTTTCTTTCCTTTGCGTATTCGACGATGCTTTTCGGGTTTGTTCCAGAGCCATCTTTTCCCACCACTTCGACCGCTGACTTGGGATATCTGAAATGATGTCTCATTTTTTCAAAATAAAGCTTTTCTCTTTTTTCACCTTCGCAGACGATTAGGTAATGGGGCCGCTCGTCTCTGCTCGGTTTGCTTCTGTTTAAGCTTCTATCGCGTCGCAAAGATGTCCTCTGCTTTTTTGATCCCGGTTGAGGCGGATTCTTTTTCATGATTCGAACTTCTCCAGAATTGGAACAGCGCCGTATCTGCCCGCCAGATAGTTCTTTCTGTAA
This sequence comes from bacterium, assembly GCA_029573925.1. Taxonomy (GTDB): domain Bacteria; phylum UBP15; class UBA6099; order UBA6099; family UBA6099; genus UBA6099. Next base: position 8,789 of record JAKQBV010000076.1, on the reverse strand, counting down.
TCCTCTTCCTTTCTCGGCTTCTTTTTGAAATCCCAGAGAGAGTATAGGTCTGTCGCGCCAGTGTCCTGTTTCTTTTCAGTGAACCATATCTGATCCCGCCTTAATAAATCTTTGTCAAGCAAATCCGTGTTGTGTGTTGTTCCGATGAATTGAGAGTTTTTGGGATTGGTCTTCACATTGTGGAACATGGAAATCAGCTCTTTGCTTAACAATGGGTGAAGCTTAATATCAAATTCGTCCAATACGGCAATATCACCGTTATAAAGCGTATTATTGATTGGCCCTGCCAAACCATACCACATCTTTGTGCCGTCAGATTCTTCAGAAAAGTCAAACTCTGTTTCAACAATATTGCCTTTTTGATTCTTTGTCTTGTGGAGAGTTTTTGGATATTTGACGCCTATGCCTGAAGAAAATGAAACAAAATCATTATCAGGAAAAACATTCAGATTGTTTTCATCTGATTTAAAATCATTAACAAAAGCTTTTGATTTGTTTTCGATGTTTTCAATAGATAGTTTTTCTTTAGGAGATATTATATCGACTATGCCAGTGTCAGCATTCAAAACAAAGCTTTTTATGCTATTCTGAATATCTGGAACCTCTTGAGATATGAATGTTGTATGCATAGCCGATAATCCAATTAATCGATTGAATACAGAATATATAACGATATTACTAGATAGAGTCGATATATGTGAATGAATTGCTCTTGCAGCCGTATTATTGTATCCAGACGCCACTGTGAGAAACAGTGAATCATCGCGGGTGAGTTTCTCTAGAACTTTCTTTTCTCCCTTAAAGTGAGAACCGAAATAGAAAGGATTATTTTTATTGTTATCTCTTTCAAAAAGGACTCTCTTTTGCGTTTTCGGAAAACTATACAACCACTCCTGATGAATCCTCTGTCTGTCCACTGAAAAGCCGTAGTTATATATAGTTCCATCGGCTATGAACCTGATGTCAAACTCGCTTGGTTTATTAAGACAGTCAGGATCAATTTTGAAAGGATTCACTTTGATTGCTGAATCAGTATTAATAATTGTGGAATTCTGAACGAAATCCGCCATAAAATTCATTGCTTTGATAAGATTGGATTTTCCGGAGGCGTTGTGTCCGTAGATTATTGCGGTTTTGATAAGGTTGATTCCTGTGTCTTGCGCGTTTTCTATTACATTTGTGTCCCAAAGTGTCTTGTCCGAAGACGCGATCATGCTGAATGTGGTAGTCTCTTTAAAGGACAAATAATTCTTAACACTGAAATCTACAAGCATGATATCTCTCCCTAGCAAAGCCGTATTATTTTAGAGTATAGCGCTAAAATAATCTTGGTTTATGCGACTATTGCTCAAATATTAAGACAATATTGGTGATTAATCAACAAAACTGGCGAAATATCTTTGTTGCGATTCACTCCGCCCGGTAAGCAATGCGGCCGTTGATAATGGTTGCGGCGCAGTTGAAGGCTTCATCGAAGACCGCGATGTCAGCCGCTTTGCCGGGTTGGAGGGAGCCGAGCGTGTCTGCTCGCCCGATTATTCGCGCGGGGGTGAGAGAAGCCATGCGGAATGCTTCTTCGGGCGTCGCGCCTAGTAGCTCGACGGCGTTTTTCACCGCCACATCCAGCGTCAGCACGCTGCCCGCCATCGTTCCGTTCGGGATGGCGCACACGCCGTCTTTAACATTCACTTTGAATCCCCAGACGTCGTATTCCCCGTCAGGCATTCCGGCGGCGTGAATAGAGTCGGTGACGAGCGCCATGCGGTTCGCTGATTTCAGCGCGAACGCTATCTTTGCGGCGTCGGCGTGGACGTGTTTGCCGTCAAGTATCAGTTCGACAGTCATAGCGGGGTCGGCGAGGGCGGCGAACGCGCAGCCGGGTTCGCGTTGGTGGAACGCGCGGACGGCGTTGAAGAGGTGCGTGAAATGGGTCGCGCCGCGCCGGGCGGCCTCGTGGGTCTGCTCTGCTGTGGCGTCGCTGTGGCCGACAACGGGCAGCACGCCGGCGGCGGCGAGCCTGTCGATAAGTTCCATTCCGCCGGCAATCTCCGGAGCGAGCGTCATCATCAGGAGCGCCGGGCCGGCCTCGCTCAATATTTCGGCGACCTCTTTTTCGGGCGCGGTCCGGATGGCGCTCGGAATATGCGCGCCGCCTTTTGCCGGGTTGATGTACGGGCCTTCGATGTTGACGCCGAGAATGCGCGCCCCTGCGGTCGCGACGTCCGCGTTTTCCGACTGACTCGCCATCGCGCTTTTTACCGCCCTGACCGCGCCGAGCACGGCGGGGTGGGGCAGGGACACTGTGGTCGGAACGAACGCGGTCACGCCCCGCGCGGGCAGCGCGCGCGCCATGTCCAGCAGTTCGCTCGCTTTGAAGAACCCCCAGTGTCCGCCGAATCCGTGAGTGTGAATATCGACGAGGCCGGGAGCGATCCAGCCGCCGCGCGCGTCTATCATTTCCGCGCCGGGCGTCTCCGGCGGAGCCCCAGTCCCGACCTTCTCAATTATCCCGTCCGCCGCCAAGACGTATCCCGTCTCCGGCGCGGTTCCGGGGGCTATCACCCTGCCGTTGTAAACTATCGTTTTCAAGTTGTCTCTCCAGTGTCAGAGTGTTTTTGTCACCTTCTTGAGGAACCTCGGATTATCAGGGTCAAGCCCTCTGGCGACCGAAAGTAAGTTTGCGAAAAACTGGAAAGGAACAATGTAAAGGATAGGGCTGACAAGTTCGTCGCAGTCGATGGGCATTCGAATAGCCTTCGAGGCGAGTTTGAGCGTCGCGGGGTTGCTCGAAGCGATGACTGTTTCGAGTTGTTTGTCCCTCAGTTCGCCGCAGAGTTTGCGGATGGGAGCGGCCATGCGGCCGGACGGCGCGCAGACGAACGCCGGGAACCCGGCTCCCGTCATCGCTATCGGGCCGTGCATGAAGTCGGCTGTGGAGAACGGTTGCGCCACCACGTAGCTCGTCTCCATCAGTTTCAGCGCCGCCTCTTTGACTGTCGCGTAATTGAACCCGCGCCCGATTATGACGCACCTTTCCATGTATCTGTAGCGCTCGGTTATCTCGCGAACGCGGCTCTCCACCGCGAGCGTTTCGTTCACGGCGTCCGGGACGCCGTCGAGCACGGCGAGCAGGGCGCTGTCCCCGGCCAGCGACGCCGAAAGCATCATCATGGCCATAAGCTGGCAGGTGTAGGTCTTCGTCGCGGCTAATCCCTTTTCGAGTCCGGCCCGAAGCAGTATCACGTCGTCCGCGACCGCCGCCATAGCGGAGCCGGGGGTGTTGGTGATTCCTATGGTGTATGCTCCGGAGTCCCGCGCGAGCCTGAGAGTTTCATTTATGTCGTCTCCCTCGCCGGACTGAGAGACGCCGATGACGACGCCGCGCCGCATGTCTATCTTTTTCTTATAGACGGTGTGCACCGATGGGGCGGCCAGAGAGCACGTCAAGCCGTTCTCGCACTCGATTAGATACTTGCCGAACGTCGCGGCGTTGTCCGAACTGCCCCTCGCCGCTATCGAGAAGAAGGCCGGGTCCAGACGCCGGATTCTGTCGGCAATCTTCCCGATGTTGCGGCTTTCGCCTTTTAGCAACCGTTCAAGCGCGGCGGGCTGCTCTTTAATCTCGGATATCATTTTTCCCATGTCATCTACCTCGATTGTCTCAATGGAGCGAGTTTTTGCGTTATCTCGCGATGTCCGGGCGGAGGCGCTTCTGGGGAAGCCCCTGCGGCGGCCCCGGCCGCGGCGATCGCGTAAGTGACGGCGTCCGGCAAAGGACGCTTGAGCGTCAGCGCGCAACAGAGCGCCGCCGCGAACATGTCTTCTGACCGCTCTCCGAAAGGTTCATCGCAGACCGGAGCTGGATAGTGGGCCGCTTCGCGCACTTCGCAGGCGGCGGTCGCCCCGCGCGCGCCGTGGTATATCACGGCGGCCCCGGCCCCTTTTTTCAAAAAGTAGTCGGCGGCTTCCTCCGCCGTCTCCATGTCCGATGGATGTATTCGCGATAGTTCAAGCGTAGCATCGTCCCCGGCGACAAGCACGTCCAGCATACGCATGCGAGAGCTTATGTAATCGCAACCGGGAGCGGCGGCGCAGAGAACAGGCACGCCGAAATGGCGCGCGACCCTTAGAGCGAAATCAAATGTGTCCTCCGGGATATCGGGAACGATAGCCAACAGATGGCAGGAAGAGATCATCGCGCGGGCGGATAGCAGGGCGGTGTTGGTCATCACGGGGCGGGAGCCGGGAGCCGAAGGCTCGGCCCTTTCCATGAAGTCCACGTTCACGCCGCGCCGCGCAAGCTCGTTGATGAGGGCCGCGCCGACAGAGTCCAGCCCGGCGCACGAAAGGTGGAACACACGGCAACCGAGGCCCGTCAGACAGACTGACAAGCGCGCAGCGGGCGCGGCCCCGGCGGGAAACGGCGATAAACCGGCGACGCCCGCCTCGCCGTGCGTCGCTCCGACAACCGCAACGTTGAGCCTTTCGGTGGATTTCAGTTTCATACCGCTCCACGGGCGACCTAGCGCCTCGTCTATCCCCACTAGATTTTATATTAAACGAGAAAAAACCGATAGAGACGCCGCGCAGTCCCGCAGGCGCGCGGAGCTGCGCGTTTCTGAAAAACATGTTGGCGGGATAGACGCTCGCTTCGTATAATCAATGAAACGGAGCTGGGCGGACTTCGCGCCCGCCCGATCTGGAGTCAGGCTGAATGAAGAAAATCATCTGCGCGATGGCAGTAGCTGCGGCTGTTCTGGCGGCCGGGACGGCAGCGCTGGCCGCAGGCGGCACGCTTCATATATTCATGTCCGAGAAAGCCGTCGCGAACGTCGCCGATCCGGATTTGAAGTTGTTGCTTGAAAGCAACAAAGACATCGTTCTCTGGGCTTCATGGTATCCGGACAGCGGTTATGCGGGCGGCAACAAATACGGCGAATACTCTCACTGGTCGGAGTTCCACAACGGATACATAGATTATATAAGGAACGATGTCGGGCCTTCGCATCCCGAATACGAGCGTTTGATAGCGCATCTGCTGGGAGCGATGGCGCACGGGTTCGAGGATCAGGTCTTCGACCATCTTTTCATAGAGAAAGTGACGGAGGCCGACGGCGGGACGCAGGACGACGTCGACCGGGGGCTGGACATGGTGTGCATGGGCGAACACGGCAGGAACGCGCTGTCCGCCGCCGCGCGTCTCAAGGGCAATCCCGCGCGCCTTACCCCAGTATCGCATCTTGAAAAAGTTTACTCCAATCTGGGGACATCTTGGCCGGACATTCGCCGCCAGATGATGTTAGGTCTCAGGTTTCTCTATCTAGCTTACGAGGGCACAAAGATACTTAACAAGAACGAATCGGAAATGGTCAGGCAGAAGATACCGTGGGGAGCCGCGAACTACATGCAGGCTCCCGGCGGAGTGGAACACCTCGGACAGCTCACCGCTCTTTACTGGGAAGCGCGATGGAAAAAACTCAACGATCTTCCCGTCGATTTAGTGTTCGCAATATATCCGGAAAACGGCGCTACTCTCTTATCTCGTCTCGCCGGAACAGTCGATTCGTCAATCAATATTTTCTTCTCAGAGAAATACGATCAGAGTTCAATAACCCCGGAGACAGTGTTCGTCACGGGGCCGGACGGCGCGCGGATAGAAGGCGCGTTTCACTGGTCTTACGGACACAACATGTTGCAGTTCCGGCCTGCGGCGGACCTTCCCCCCGATTCGCGCCTCGATGTGACCGTCAAAGCCTCCGTTCGCGACATGTTCGGCGTCCCCATGGCGAACGATTACACATTCCATGTCCGCACGCCCCGACCCCTGATTGAATAAGACGCGTTGATTGCGCGTTCGCGGTGACGATTCGCTGAATCGACTGGATAATATGATGTTTGCGATATAGCGAAACGCCCGCGTCTGAGGGCGGCCTTACGGGCCGCTGTTGCTACCGTATGTTTTTGCTGACTTCGGCCCAGACGTCCCGGACGTCGAGCGGCTCGAACTTGGGCTTGGCGAACTCGGCTTTGCACATCTTGTACACCGCCCGGTTGTATGGGATGTCCACGCCGAATTGATCCGCCAACTCGATTATGCGCCCGTTTATTGTGTCCAGTTCAGAATCTCCGCCGCCGCGCTGGATGATGTCCTGCGCCATGCTGCTGACGACCATCTTTTTTACGTTCTTGTCAAAGATAGGTTTGGAGATAAAGGGGGGCAGTTTCGTGGCCATCTCCATCACCATCCAAGACGGCATGCCGCCGAGTTTGCACTCGCCGTATCCGGCGGCTTTCACCACGCGCACGCCTTCAAATGTGAGGTTGGTCAGCAGCTTCTGGAAAAGGGCTGGGTCGGATATCTCGCGGAACTTATGTCCAACGAGGGTGGTCAGCGAATTAGTCAGGTTGATGATTATCTTTGAGTGGGCGGCATCCTGAATGTGCGGCGTGACAATCGTCTCGACGCCTTTGTTGAATACGCGGGCGACCATTTTCGCCTCGAACTTCATTTCATCGTCTAGCGCGCCGAGCACGATCGGGCCTCGCTTCTGAAATCCCACTGTCCCCGGCTTGTCCAGCCACGCGTTATAACAAATCACGCCGTACAGGACGCGCGAAAAATATTTGGGAAGAATCTTCTGATTCTCCACGCCGTTCTGGAGCGCGACGATTATAGGCAGGTCTCCGACCTTGTCTTTCAACATTTTTGCGACCGGGTCGAGACTGTAGTTCTTCACCGACACCACTATGACGTCCGGGTCTTCTATCTCCGAGATGTCGCAAGCGGCTTTCACCTTCACGTTCACGGCCCGCTTCTCTTCTCCCTGCTGGTAGAAGGTCACGCCGTCCTCGCGGAGCTTTTCGACAATCTCAGGTTTGTCCACGAAGTACACTTCTTCATGTTTTTCGGCGATCCAGCCGCCGACGGACGCCCCGACGGCTCCCGCTCCGAAAAATACCAGTTTCATCATTGTCGTTTTCCTCCGCGCGCTCAGACTAAAACTGAATCGGCGATTTGTATTTGGGATTGGGAAGATCGAAACAACTGTTCATGCCTCTGGCGAACCTCAACTGGAACGGTTGCCGTTCGATGTCCAGTTCATTAAGAATTTTCGCCGACGGGCTGTCGCCGAACCACAGGTATTCCCTGTCAGGCTCCGCGTCTTTTTTCAGCAGAAGGCCCATGTTCTTGTTCACCCTGAAGGTCGCCTTGAAGTTCGTCTCGCTCTGCAGGAACTTGTCTCCAAGCCGGGTGTACAGGTTGGACTTCACGTCGAAGCTCTCCGCGTTTCCTTCCATCGGCACGCGAACCCGGATGTATTCCTCGCCCGATTCCTCTTTGGCGACCGTCACGCAGTCCCCGTCCTCTTCATATATCTCTATCTCCTGAGTCACCTTCGGAAGCCCCCAGATATTGTTGCCCCTCAACTGGTTTTCGTAGGATGTCACCGGCATCGAGAACACGTAGTATCCGAACTCCTTGAACAGGTTGGACATCACCATCGGCAGCACCGGGATGTCCGCCTGAGGATCAACCATCACGGGGATGGTCATGGCGATTTCGTTGTAGGGCGGAACGCCCATGACGTTCTTGTATTCATAGCACGAAAACGCGACGATGGAGCGGCCTAGCGTCATTTTCACGGGTTTCACCTTGGGGTGCGGCATGACGCTCTTAGCTTTTTCGTAGTCGCACATGAAGATTGCCATCGCGCAAGTCACGTCGCTGTAGAACGTGGGGAACCGGTAGTTTTTCCGGATTCCGTCTTTGAGCAGAATCGGTTCCGGGGCGTGGCGCAGTTTGAAGCGCTTGAAAAACTTGTCCGCGAACTTGTCGTCGTTGTTCAGAATTGACTCGTCGAACGTAAATGTCGGTTTCATAAAAACCTCGCAAAAATAAATGTTGGGAAGATTATAGAGAAAGGAGGCGCGCCGCACAAGAACGCGGCGGTCAGCCCGCCGAACCGGGCGCGTCAAGCGTTCAGGACGGCGGAGCACAGCTCGCAGCGGCTTCTCGCTGGAAAGAAACGCCAGATAGGATTACAATACAGTTGTAAAGACCGGATCGACAATAGAGGTGGAGCTATGTTGAAGTTTAATGTGTTCATAGAAGAAGACCAAGAGGACGGCGGATATGTGATTGAATGTCCCGCTCTTCCGGGTTGCGCCTCGCAGGGGGATACGGTTGAAGAGGCCGTGGAGAATATCAAAGAAGCGATACGCGGCTGGCTGAAAGCCGAATACGGTTACATTCCAGAAAAACTGAATATCAAGCAACAAGTTCTTGAGGTAGCTCTGTGATATGGGCAAACTGCCGGTCATATCGGGCAAAGAAGCGATAAAAGCGTTCCAGAAAAACGGGTGGCGCGTAGCAAGCGTTGAAGGCAGCCATGTGACGTTGAAGAAAGACGGCATGGGATGCAATTTGACCATACCGGTTCACGGCAACAAGGATGTCAAGCGCGGCCTGCTTAGAAAACTGATAGCCAAAGCAGTTCTTACGACAGATGAATTCATAGAATTATTGGATAGAGAGTAGTATCTGAATCCCGCGATCCTGTCGCGCTTAGAGATTTTTTGAAGCTTCGCTTGTGATTCCCCTAAACGATGTATTAGATAAAACTACATATTAGCAACGAATAAAATTGTGGGGCATCCGGAAATCGAGTGGGTGGCCCCAATATGTAGTATAGCTGGACTTGAAACCGGACGGAAGAGATGCTAAACCTCGAACACGAGGCGTCAAGGGTCTTCGATGAACTCGCTTCGCTCGCCCTTGACTCCCCGCG
>JAKQBV010000128.1 GCA_029573925.1 bacterium | reverse complement strand
AATCCGCCGAAGTTTGCGCCGATAAAAGGCGCGCCAATCGCAAAAGCGGACACAGCGAGAACCAGCGCCATTGCCCATTTGATAAATCCTTGGGCGGACTTCGCCCTGTCCAGAAGAAGCCCGAAAAACGCCAGCGGCGCTCCAATCATTATTCCCATGTATTCGTTGCCGACGCCGTAGAATCTGGCCCCCATTTGAGGATAGTAGCCCAGAACAGAGTTCTTTATGAGAGAGGCTCCCGTGAGCTGGTCGGCAAGCAAAGCGACCATGTAAAGAGCGGAGAGAGCCATCATTTTGCCGTCCGCGCCGGGAGCCAGCCAGACGAGCGACGCCACAATCGCGGCTCCGCCGAAGAATGCGATGTTGAAAATCGCCGCATCGTTGATCCGCGAAAAAGCGCCGAGGATGAGAAAAACAAAAAACATCGACGCCGTCCACAATATGAGCGCGGTCATGGCCGAACGCCAGATTTTTCCGGTTTTACCCAACCGGAGCGCAGTTAGGAAGCCCAGCGCCAACACAATAAGATGCCAGACGATAACGCCCTTGAGAAGGTCGAACCTTGATTCAACAAAAGAGTTGCGCGCGTGAAATTCGGATATGAAATTAAAAACGTCATCTACGCCCGCGAAAGAAAACGGGGAGCCGATAAACTCGACGGGAGCTTCGGCGCTGAAATATTCACAAACATGAGGCGCGAAATCAGTATTGCGCGCCAGCCCCGGCCTTCGGGTCGAAGAGGATGTCAGGGCCGTGCCGGCTTCCACTCCGGCTCCGTACAACAACAGAGGCGTAAGGGTCTGCTTGAGTTTTGCCGCGTTCGCCGGAGGCGACGGAGATATCAGAACCAACTGGGTTGTTTGAGGATTGATTCTTTTAGATATCTCCCCGAGAGCGGCGTCATACTCGAGAAGGATTTTTCTGTTTTCCTCGATAAAAGCCGCGTCGCTCATCATGTCTTTTATTCTTCCTAGGCGGGCGGCGTCTCCTAGGTCCACAACGATGAGATGGCTGTTAACGAGCGCTTTGTCGAGTTCCTCGAACAATGCCTTATAGTTCGTTTTATAGTGAGTGGCCGAAAAAATGTCCGTTTCAATCATTGCAGCCGAAACGTCGCCGTGGTCGATAAAGCCTTTGGAGTCCATAGCGATGATGGATGCCGAACGCTCTTGAACGCCGAAACGGTCGGAATTTCCGATTGCGGCGGTTTTGAGGCCGGAGGAGCGCAATGCGCCGCCGAGCGCGCCGGGCCGGGCGTTCCACCTTCCATCCTGATTCATCCTGACCAGCGACATGACGCCCAAGTTCATGATTCCGTCTTCGGGCATGGGCGCTCCCATGAGATGGGAATAGAACGGCGCGGCGGGTCTGCCCTCGTAAATCCCGTTCACCCCGAAAGCAAGGCGTCCATTGTTGTTTCCTCCAGCGGGCAGCCCTGTGTTCAAAGTAAGGAAAGAGGCGACTTCGGTCGAGCGCGATTCCCCGCGCGACAGGTACGAGTCGGTCCTTGTCACCATGAGACCGAGAGAACCTTTTTCGACGAGGGAACGGAAATTGACAAGCGCCGGATCGGACCAGTCGGCAAGACCGGTGCGGTCGGCCACGACGACAATCATGCGGCGCTGGGAGAGCGCGGCCGATTTGCCGGGAGCGGCCTCCGCCCCATCCGCCGATTTCGCGATGAAGAAAACTGCGGCAATTATCGTCGTTATTATCGCAAACAATGAACAAGCGCGATTCAACTTTCCATTCCTCCATCGACCATCGAGTCGCTCACTCATTCTATTCATCAGACGCCTCTTTGTCTAACCGGATTTTTCGAGAAGAATCAGGGGGATGACTTGCTCGCCCCGGTTCCGCCGCTCCGCCCGCGCCTCGCGACATGACATTTCTTTTTCAGCAGTTACAAAATTGCCGATTCAGATTAGGATAATATATTAGCAGTGAAATTGAGAACGGCGGAGACCTCGTCATGACCGTCATGGAAACGCTGAAGCATTGCCGGCTTTTTGAATTCTTGTCCGACGATGAGCTAGAGCTAATCGCCACGAAGGTTGAGGAGCATCATCATAGGAAGGGCGATTTCATCTGCCGCGAGGGCGCATGGGGCGACTCGATG
>JAKQBV010000127.1 GCA_029573925.1 bacterium | reverse complement strand
CGCTGCTCGCGCGCGCCTACCTCGAAGCTTATCAGGCCACAGGAAATCGGTTTTACGCTGACACCGCGAGGAGCTTGCTAGACTATGTCCTTCAGGACCTGACGGGCGCCGGCGGCGGTTTCCTGTCAGCCGAGGACGCGGACAGCGACGGCTCCGAAGGCGCTTTCTACGTCTGGAAAAAAACCGACATCGACCTAATCCTCGGCGGCGACTCCGAGGCGTTCTGCGACTGGCACGGCGTAACCGAGCAAGGCAACTTTGAGAATGGGACGAATATCCTTCACACGCCGAATGACCGGGAGGAATTTCTCAAGACGCGCAAGCTGACCGGGGCGGAGTTGGATAGGATTGTGGCCGAAGGAAAAGCGAAGCTTCTGGCCGAAAGGAACAAGCGCGCGAGGCCGCTCAAGGACGACAAGGTAATCGCGTCGTGGAACGGTTTGATGATATCCTCAATGGCGTATGGGGCGCAGGTTCTGGACGAGCCGAAATACGCGCTCGCGGCGGATCGCGCGGCGGACTTCATCGCGGCGAACATGCGCGCGGACGGCCAACTCCACCGAAGATGGCGCGATGGAGAAGCCGCCGTCCCGGCGTTCTTGGACGACTACGCGTTCCTCGTCATGGGGCTGGTGGATCTGTACGAGGCGACGTTCGACCCGCGCCGCATAGAGCAGGCCTCCCGGCTCGCTACGGAGATGATAGACAAATACCACGACGCGGAAAACGGCGGTTTCAGGTTCTCAGGCGACGACAATGAGAAGCTGATCGGAGAAATCCGCGCGGCTTACGACGGGGCGGAGCCGTCCGGCAACTCGGTCGCCGCTCTCGCCCTGCTGAAACTTTCCCGGTTCAGGATGGACATGGAGATGGAGAGGACGGCGCGCGGCGCGATAGAGGCTTTCTCGTCCCGCGTCGCCCGAAACCCGGAAGCGCACACGCAGATGCTGGCCGCGCTCGACTTCATGCTCGCCACGCCGATGGAAATCGTCATCGCCGGAAACACAGGCGACCCGGTGGCGGAGGACATGATTCGCATCGCCCGCCGCGAGTTCCTTCCAAACAAAATCACCGTGTTCTACCCGGCGGACAATCCCGGCGGAATATCTAAAATAATACCAATCACGCAGTTCAAGGATATGAAAGACGGCATGACCACCGCGTTCGTCTGCCGCGATTTCGCTTGCAGATTCCCAACGACTGACATATATAAATACGGAGACTTGCTGAAGGAATGACGACAGATTCGCGCGCGCGCGGACGGATTTTTCTTGAGAATAATCCGGCAGTAATACTTGTTATTAGATGATTTTGCTAATTAACATGTGTGCCATGCTCAAAGTTATTTCCTTTGAGCATGATACAATTTTATTCATAGCTAATGGGTGGTTTCATACAATACATCGTATAAAATGATGAAGAGGTTAAATGACGACAATCGGCGGCAATCGGGAAAAGGCGATACTTGCGGGATTCAGGACGCGCGGGACAAGCGCGGACGAAACGGACGAGGCGTACATCGAACTGGCCCGACTTGCGGACACGGCGGGAGCGGACGCAGTCGCGGTCGTCACGCAGGCTGAAACGACTCCGACCCCCCAGTTCTTCGTCGGGCGCGGGAAAGTGGACGAAATCGCCGCCGCAGTCGCCGAACACGAAGCGGACGTCGTCATTTTCAACCACAACCTTTCTCCTCTCCAGTTCAAGAACCTCGAAGAGGCGCTTGGAGCCAAAGTTGTTGACCGCACGCAGTTGATACTTGACATATTCGCGATGCGCGCGGCTAGCGACGAAGGAAAGATTCAGGTCGAGTTGGCGCAGCTAACATACATGCTGCCGAGGATAACCGGCAAGGGATTGCTGCTGTCGAGGCTTGGAGGCGGGATCGGGACGCGCGGCCCCGGCGAAACAAAACTCGAAGCCGACCGCCGCCGCATCCGAGACCGCATTTCCACTCTGAAAAAGAAACTGGAAAAACTAGTCAGCAACCGCGCCGTTCAAAACCGGCGGCGCGACAAATCGGGCATCCGCGTCGTCGCCCTCGTCGGCTACACCAACGCCGGAAAAACAACTCTGTTCAACCGCTTAAGCTCTGAGACCGCTTTCGTCGAGGACAAACTCTTCGCCACTCTCGACCCTCTGACCCGCCGCGTGTTTCTTCCCGGCTCAGGCAACATCCTCATCATCGACACCGTCGGATTCATCAAGAACCTGCCCGTCGAGCTTGTGGAATCTTTCAAATCCACCCTCGAAGTCGCCGGAGACGCCCATCTCATCCTCCACATGGTGGACATCAGCAACCCGACCTTCGAGGCGCAGATGTTCGAGGTTGAAAAAATCCTTCAGGAATTGGGCGCGGGAGACGCGCCGACGTTGGTCGTTTTCAACAAGACGGACGCGCTGGACAAACCGGGCAGGCTGGAAGCGATGCTTAAAAGCTATCCCGGCTCTATCGCCGTGTCCGCTCTCAAAAATGAATCGATTGACAATCTGAAAGAGGAAATCGCCCGCCGCCTGTCGCCTCAAACCTACTGACGCGCGGGATGTCGCGCGCGCTCAGAACTCCACGCCTTTGCGCGCCGGAACGTCCTTCTGATAATAATGCTTAAGTTCTTTCATTTCGGTGGCTAGGTCGGCGGCGGCGATAAGCTCGTCCGGCGCGTATCTGCCCGTCATCACAAGCTCTACGCGCTCAGGCTTCGACTCGATAAGCGCGAGCGCCTCTTCCAGCGCAACGAGCTTGAAGTATATAGCGGTGCATATTTCGTCCGCTATCACAATATCGTATTCGCCCCCGAAAAGGGCGGCGCGGAGTTTCTCCAATCCCTCGCGCGCCAGCCGGAAATCTTCGTCGGAAACTTTGCCCGGCACGCAGAACTCCGGATGCCCGTATTGCTCTATGACAACAAGAGGCGAAAGAAGTTTAGCTGACTCAAGCTCGCTGTACGGCCGCCCCTTCATGAACTGTCCGATGTACGAGCGAAGACCCGCGCCCGCGCCGCGCAGCGCCAGCCCCAGCGCCGCCGTCGTCTTCCCTTTCCCGTTCCCAGTGTAAATCTGCGTGTATCCTTTTTCCAACATGTCTTTTTTCCTCGCGCGCTTCCGCGCCAGACCTTGTTGTTCATTATACTTTAAGGGAAAACTTTTGAAAAAGTTTTCCCTTAAACCCTTTCAAAACTTTTCATGCCAGCGCCAAAGGCGGCGCTGCGCGTCCGCCTTTGGCGCGGACAGTATTAAAAGGAATTGTGAAAGGATTCATAGGGGAGAATCTTCATAACAAGCGTTTACACAGGGGCGTCGGGAGAGAAGCGCAGTTGCGATTCGCTCCCGACGACCAGTGAAACGTTTTGAAGAGAATCCAAAGAGAAACTTTTTCAAAAGTTTCTCTTTTGCCGCCGGAGGCCCAATCGAGCGCGCCGGGTGTTGATATTTGCCGCTCTCTTCTATATGCTCTATCAGAACGGCCGCATGGGCGTTTGAAATTCATCGCGAGGGGAACCGACATTGGACCTGATAATCAAAAACGGAACGGTTATAGACGGAACGGGGAAACCCGGATTCAAGGCTGACGTCGCAGTCGAGGGAGACAAGATAAAAGCGGTGGAGCGGAACGGCGCGCTCGCGTCGGCTAACGGCTGCCGGGTAATCGACGCGGCCGGCAAGACGGTTTGTCCGGGCATAATCGACCCGCATTCGCACGCGGACCTTACGATACACCGCAGAGACCACGCGGACGTGCTGGAGCCTCTGGTTCGCCAAGGCATAACCACCTTCGTCGGCGGCAACTGCGGCATGTCCATGGCCCCCTTTTCCGACGAGTATTATTCGGACATGAAGACCTATCTCGAAGGGTTCACCGCGCGCGAGCTAAAAGACATTCCATGGAAAGACACCGCAGGGTTTTTCGACCACATCGAGGGCAACGGGGCGCTGCTCAACTTCGCGCTGCTCGCGCCGCACGGCCTCATCCGCATCGACGCGATGGGCATGCAGCCCAGAAAGGCCTCGAACGAGGAGATATCCCGCATGTCTCTCTCGCTAGAGCGCTGCATGGACGCCGGCTGCATCGGACTCTCCACCGGCCTTCAGTACATGCCCGGCCTTCAGAGCGACACCCGCGAACTGGTGCGCCTCGGAAGCGTGCTGTCCGACTACGACGGGATGTACGTCAGCCACCTGCGGACATACATGAACGACCTCGAAAAGGCGATAGACGAGCTTGCCGAGGTGGCGCGAGCCAACGATATCCGCGCTCAGGTGTCGCACCTCTTCTGGGTTCCTGACATGGGCCTGCTCGGCCCGCTCATCCGCGCGTTCGCCGGCCTCATGATTGAGCTTTCTCAATACTGGACTCTCCCAATGAAGCTGGACGCCGAGATTGAGAAACAGCTCAATAGAATTTCAAAAATGAACTCACAGGGGCTGAAGATAGGAGTGGACGTCATGCCCACCACCACCACCTTCACGCACCTTATGGCCTACTTCCCTCCGTGGACTCTCAAGGGAGACAAAGAGGAAATCGGCGAGCGCCTCACCAGCCGCGCTATCAGGCGCAAGATAAGGCGCGACATCGAACAGGGCGACATGATGTGGCCCCACACCGGAAAAAGCAGTTGGTCTCTCAACATCTTCAAACTGCTCGGCTGGGACTGCACGCGCATCATGTCCGTCGTCACCGACAAGAACAAATGCTGCGAAGGCAAACGAGTTTCGGATTTGGCGAAGGACGCGGGCAAGCATCCGTTCGACTTCATCTGCGACCTGCTGGTGGAGGAAGAGGGCAGGGTGCTCGTCTTCTCGTCGGCGGGCCGCCCGGAGGACAACTTCACCGAGCAGTCCATCTTCGCCGCTCTCGCCCACCCGGACGTCCAGATAAGCACGGACACCATCCTGATGGGATTCGGCAAGCCGTCGCACCTGTTCTACGGCGCGTTCCCCAAGTTCTTCAGCCGATACGTGCGGGAGAAAAAGATGCTTGATCTCCCAACCGCCATCCACAAAACCACCGGCCTGCCCGCAGAACAGTTCAACCTTAAACAACGAGGCATCGTCAAAGAAGGCTATTTCGCCGACCTGCTCGTGTTCGATCCCGACACGATCGCTCCCAACGTAGATTTCTTCAACCCCGTGGGGACTCCGTCAGGCATCGATCACGTGCTTATCAATGGCTTCCACGTTCTGGACGACGGCAGGTTCGATAAAAGCCGCCTCGCAGGCCGCGCCCTGAGAAACGGCGGCTGACTTGCCGGCGGCTGGAGATAGGGAAAAGCGGAAGAAGAAAAAAGAGAAAGAAGAAGCAGGAAAAGCATGAGGCGCGCGGCCGCCGCAGGCGGTTGTGGGAAACTCTTTGAAAATGGTTCTTCCCCAAACCCCTTTCCGAAACTTTTCAAGCTTATTTATTGATGGCTGACGCGCAACAATAAGCCCTTAAACGGCGTTTTGGTTTTTCATATTGCTGAAAAGACGAATGGCGCGGATGAGCGTCGGACGCAGTGGCAAAAATGCGCCTATGATAAAGGCTGTCAACCCACCGTAACCCAACCCTCATCGAAAAGGGGTGGAGGGGCGGGTAGGTTTTAGAATACGATCTCGCAGTTTTCGGCCTTGAGAGACCTGACGGGCCAATCACCTATAC
>JAKQBV010000124.1 GCA_029573925.1 bacterium | reverse complement strand
ATGCAAAATTATTTCAGTTATTTTCAGGATGTTTTGCGCGATATTTGTGTAAAATGGGGGGTCTTACTTCTTGGCCGGCAAAAACACGAGGTTTTACGCGGCTTTTTTACCAAGCATTTCCGTCATCGCCGAAAGTCATGTAAAAGACTTGCTAGAAAAAATGAGAAATTTATAGATATATAATCTGGACAATTTAATCTACGATTTAACATAACTGTCCACATGTTGCTCAACAATGTAATTATCGTTACAAAAGGGAATAAAAAATATGTTTTAGGGCGATATAAATATTATTACAATTGTATTATTGTATGCTGTTTTAGTGATAGATTTAGATTTTTGACCGATAAAGCAAAATAACATGAAGCCCGCCGTCAGGAGCATCGTCAAATACACGGTCTTGTTTGAATCCGGCCTTTTCGAACATTCCAATAAACGCTAAGTTGTCTATCGCAGCACAAGCCATAAAAACGACAGGCGCGTTGAATTGATGATTTATCCGTTCGATGAGACATCGGACAGCGCAATGCCCTATTCCATGTCTGAGCATAGAGATTTCGCCAATGAATATATCAATGTCGACAATATTGGTTGGGATGTCGTACAAGCCCGCAGTGTCCAGTTTGCTTCTACTAGGATGTTGCCACTGGATATAGCCGACGGGCAGACCGTCGCAAACGATGACCGCATTGCCAAGACCTTGCGCAGGCAAGTCTTCAAACGTAACATTGCCCCAGCGTCGCATTACATGCTCAAGAGCCAGCCATCTGTTGATTATGGGGATGTCTGAATCAGCTATATCTTTAAGTTCAATAACCATAAAATGAAACTCAATGGGCGCTTGATATGATTTTCTCAACCATTGGATACCAGCTATTTGTAACGCCGCCGACCCTTATATCAAAAGACTCATACCCTGAAGAAGGAATTTTAAATGAGCCGGTAAATATATTGTCGCCTGCAACATTATCGCCATTTTGTCCATTATCATAAAGCTGGATATAAGAAACACGTTTGTTCATGCCGGACACGGCAGCGATCACGGTTTTGGCAGAATCGGTCGCGCAATCGATTCTCGCGTTGATGATCATTAGGGATGAGATGGGGGAGTCGGACAAATTGGCGTTAATATTGGAAACAGAGCAGGTATTGGGGGCGGATCCGTGAACAGATGATATATGAGGTTCGCTAGCGGTATTGATGGACACAAAGGCAATATTATGCAAATAAGAAATAGAATCAGTTGGCTCTTTAATGTGAGTATTAGTAATAAACGAAGCGATTGCGGCAAGCGCGCTTCCGATGTCAGATTCACTTGAAGTAGTATCTGATGACGTGTTCGGAACATAAGAAGCGCCGGGGACGTTTTTGAATATGGACAAGGCGCTCAGGAATTCGTTTTCATTCAATTTATCCTTTCTGATAAACAGAATAGAAGCGCTTGAGGCGCTATTAATGAGGTTTAAAGGGTCAACAGGCGCAAAAGCATTGCGGGAATAGCTTTCGTTCGACCAAGACATTGGAAGAAAGCTCCTATTGTTTAACTTAAAAACCTGATACTTTAACAAGTCCTCCGGCGCGTCTATTGAGACCACCTTATGAATTCTGGCGTCTAAAAACGATGCAGCAAGAGCGATAGAGGCTCCAGAACCCTCTCCGATAAAGGTCAAATCGCTTGTGGTGATGGTGTTTAACTTTTCAAGAAAATCTATAAGCCTTAGATTGTCCTGAATTGTTTGTACATAAAGATTTCTAGCATTAAAAGGGCCGTTTGACATGGCAGCAATAGGGTCAGAAGCCTTATCCGTGAACTGGTATGAGTCTATGGATACGGAAGCGTAGCCAATGCGGGCTAGTGTGTCCACGAGCATATCGAGATTTGAAGGACTGTCGCCGATATCATGTATGAAGACAGCAACAGGGTAAGGCGCGAAACCTTGCGAGGGGATGTTAAGAACGCCGGAAACCATGCGATCCCGCACCCCTTGAAACGATATAGCGAATTTGGACATGAAGGGGGTGGATGAGGGTATCGGGTCTCTTAGACTGATAAGCGGGAGGTCGCGGTCGTATGCAAGATACTCGGAAAGAGGAAAAGAGTCAGACACGGGGGGCAGTTGTGCGGACATGTCGATATTGACTGCTTCGGTTTTCCATCCTTCATTGATGGAATCGAAATCCGGCATGTGGTCATTGCGTAGATACTTATCGTACCAATTGATGACGATTTCCATGGTTTCATCTTCAGGCACGCCGTGACCGGATGCAAACCAGACGATTCTGCGGGGCGATTTAGCGCGGAGGAACATTTTTTTGTTGGAAGCAGGGTTAACCAGTATGTCGTGTTTGGCGTTAATCATGAGGAGGGGGCGTGGAGATATGAGTTGGACAGTATTGATGGGATCGACAGGAGCGAGGATGCGTCTGGCCGAATCGGCGAGACTTCTGGACATGCCGTCATTTGAGAGGTCGACCTGAACGACGATGCTGTTTTTGACCAGATATGACCAATCTGCCCCTCCAACGACAAGAACAGGGCATTTAATGCGAGATTCCACCCCGGCCAATAGAGCGCCCAGTATGCCCCCCATGCTGCCTCCGAGATAGGAAATACGCGAGTGGTCAACCTCGTCGCTTCTTGTCTCAAGAAAGTCCACGGCGCGTCGAAGATCGACAACCGAACCGGCGAGGCCTTCTCGCATCTGGTAGAGATGCTTGCTATACATTTTCTTATTTGCGATATTGCGTTCACCATGATACCACATATCAATTGAGATGGCGCAGTAGCATTTTTCGGAAAGCAGGGATAGATATTTGCGCATGTCCTCTTTCTTTCCCGTAAAGCCGTGTCCGAATACTATTGCCGGATTAGGATGGCCACATTTTTTCGGATTCATATAAAGAGACGGAACGCGGCGACCCCAAACGCTATCGTATTCGACACGGTAAAGAGAATAGTCGAGGGATTCTTCTAGAACGGACAATTTCGGATTTAAAGGAGCAGAGGAATCATAAGCGTAAAAATCTTGAATAGAAATATTGCAAAGCGCGCAACTGGAGGGAATCGAGAAAAAAGCTAATAAAAGAAAGAAGAAATGAAAACGTGACGAATGAAATTTCATATTGCGCCTGCTTTCAAATGAGAAATTAGAGAGATATGTAATTCATAAGACCTTCTATACCTTCCAGCGGGATAGTTCTGAAAGGCTCGGCGATGCGGCCTGTGTCGGGATGACGTTTTGATAGTTGCTTAAGAAGGGATAGACCGACAGTGTCGTCAGAAGCTAGTTCTTTGAATTGGGAGGCATGGCATTTGAGAGTATTGAATTTAGTTTCGATGAAGTCCTCGGTGTCGATCCAAGTGTTGGGATTATCCGTTTTAAATAGGAAAAGGCGGTCAACAGGCCAAGATAGGAGGCCTTCGTCATTTAGGTCGGGGTAGCGGAGAGGGAGTCTTGCGGCGAGGCGTGCGTAGATAGTTTCGCGACCTGCGACGGTGTGGTCGGGATGAAGTTCGTAGCGGAGCCACGGGTCGAAAGTGGCGAGGATATGAGGTTTGAAGCGACGGATTTCGCGTGTGATGTCTTTGCGGAGTTGTTCGCCGGCTGGGAGGGAGAAGTCTGGATAGTCGAGCCAGACGGTTTGACGGACTCCGAGGGCGGCGTTGGCGTCGGACTGTTCCTTTTTTCTGAGGGCGGCAAGCTCGGCGGGGACGACGTCTGTGGAGTCCGCGCCGATGGCGCCGTCCGTGCAGATTACATAATCGACCGTCGCTCCTTTGGAAATCCAGAAGGCGACAGCGCCGCCGCAGTAGAAATCGGCGTCGTCGGGATGGGCCGCGACGACGAGAACGCGTTGGTTTTTCATGGGGATAAAGACCTCGCAGAAATAGAAGTGAGGCGGAGCGCGGACGCCCGCGACAATAAGGATATATAAGAAGGGGGGGCGGAGTCAAACGCGTGGCGGGCGCGAGAGACCGGGTCTGAATGCGAACGAGCAACGGCCGGAGGAAATAATAGAGCAAAAGAGCAAATATTTTGGAGGTTGTGTTAAGTCAAGTGGCTTTTATGTCGATTAAAGATGACAGGGAAGGAAAAAGGGTAAAAACGTGTTCGCGGGAATCGCGCATTGGCGCAGAACGCGGGCATAGTCGGGCAATAAGCGTTTCTGATCGCGGGCATGCGCGGCGATTGGGCGTTGCGCGAGCCTGAGAGGGATTGATGTTGCGCTCGTCGGAAAAAAACGCGATTGCCCACAGATAAGATTCTCCGGCAAGGATGCCGGAGCTACGGGTCAGGAGGAAATGAGATGCGTGTAAACACGAACATCAGTTCTATGATAGGCAACAATCAACTGAGGGCGACAGGACTCAAGTTGAACGGAGGGGCCGAAAAGCTGTCTTCCGGGTTGCAGGTGAACCGGGGGGCGGACGATCCGAGCGGACTTGCGATATTGACATCGATGAAGGCGCGGACGGGAGGGCTGACGACGGCCAACCAGAACGCGCAGGACTGTATAAGTTTTTTGCAGTTGAGGGACTCGGCGATGGCCGAGATAAACGACTGCATAAACAGGATACGCGAACTGGCGGTGCGCGCGGCGAACGAGGCGACGCTCACGGCGGATGACAGACAGAAAATGCAGGCCGAAGCAGGGTCGCTGGTAAATCAGATAAACAAGATAAACGCGACGGTAAAATTTAATGGAGTGAGAGTGTTCGGGCCGAGTTTCAGCGAGGTTCCGGGCGGGTTCGGCGCTCTCGTGCATCCCGGTCAGGTGTACATATCTGTTGACTTGGCTTCGATGGCGGTCGGCGGCGTGGTGACGATATACGGAGCGTGGTACGATGGGTCGGCGGCGTTTCCTGATTTCAACCTGCTTTCGCCAGACGGGACAGAAGCGTTCGGATATCTGTATGACACATTCGGGCCTCCCGCAGTTGACGCATATCTGGGAGGCGGGGGGCCGGGGACGGTGTCAGCGCCAGTGATATCAAGCGCTACTTCAGTGCAATACTCCGGTTATAACGGATATGCCGGTTCCGGAGGATGGGACGAGGAGAGTTTCATTATTACCGACCCGGCTCCGGGGCAGTGGACAATCATCATAGACAACGAGCAGCCTGTGCCGAAAAAATTCGGGCTTTTCTTCAACGAGCCTGCGGTTGACCCGGAAGAAAAGGACAGAGGGCAGATAGGGGCGGACAACGACGAGAACACGCAGGTGGTGAGGCTGGGGATGTTCGAAGTGTCCTCGTTCGCGCTCGGCGTTTCGGCGTCATTCTCTTCAACCGCGCTGGCGCAGGCATCGATCAATTCTCTGGACAACGCTCTGAACAGCCTTAATAACAGGCGCGCCGACACGGGAACGATGATTAACCGAATCGAGCATATCATCAACGACAACATGGCCGAAGTGATAAACGTTGAGGCCAGCAGGTCGCGAATTGAAGACACCGACATGGCCAGACAGATTGTGGACTACACGAAGAGCCAGATATTGAACCAGACGGGAATAGACGCCACCCGGATAGCAAACCTGAGCGGGCAGTCGGCGCTGGACTTGGTGGGAATGACGCTACAAAGCGTGGGAAGCAAAGTCGGTTGACGAGCAGCGGCGCAAGCAGGAATAGAAGCCTTGTCTGGTTGATTCTCCGTAACACAGCTTAAAAGATTTGTCATATTTTTTGTTGTATATTTATATCAAAACTAATCTCTCAATATGGTATAATAGAATAGTCGGTATAAAAGCGCGAGAACGGCGCGCGGCGTTTGACGTGTAAGAAGAGCGGCGCCGTGACTGTGGCGCGAAAGGAAAAACAGCTTGATTTTCCGCAACCGAAAAGCAGGAAGACGAATCCGGACGGCAGTTTTGGGAGCGATCGCCGCCGTAGTTGTCAGCGCCGTTCCGGCGCTCGCCGAAGTGACAGAAGTGGGACCGGCCGGCTCTTTGACGGGGACGGTCAACGACGGTGCGATGTATGACGACGGCGGAGTGGGACAGGCTTTCTTGACGCTCCCGGCAAGCAGCAGGCTTGTGCGGATGGAGTTCGACCCGCCCTCGGTCGATTACATCGACACCGGCTCCGGCTCTTATCCATGGGAAGTGGCGGTGTATAACGACCCGGTTTCCCCCAAGGCGTTCATTACGGGGCTGAACGATCTGAAGCTTTACATATACGACATAAACACGGGGCTGATGGAAGCTCCGATATCGATGGGCGGGTCTCCGAGGGGAATAGCGGTGAACACGGCGGCCAAGAGGGTGTACGTGGCGCGGCCCGGCTCTTCTCTGGTGTCGGTCTTGAATGCGGACACCTATGCGACAGTGGCAACAATCATGGGCAACGAGCTGACCTCGCCGCGCGGGGTGGCCGTGAATGAAACGACGGGCAAGATATACGTTTCCGATAATATCCGGGGCGAGGTTTATATATACAACGGAACGACGAACAACTTCATAGTGCGGATTCAGGTTTTTTCGTCGCCGGACAAGATAGTGGTGAACGAAGAGGACAACCTGATATACGTGATGCATCCCGCGGGCGTGGTGACAGTGATTGACGGAGACCTGAACGAGGCGATTCGGGTAGTCAGCCCATCGGGAGTGTCGAACATCAACGATATAGCGTATCACCCGTTGACGAAGAACTTGTACATGGTGTCTACGACGCAGAGAACGCTTTACGCTGTAAACCCCCAGTTCGAGGAGATAAGCGGAACGCCGCTGGTGTTTCTGACGCAGGGGCCGAAGGGGCTTGTGTCGATTGTGCCGGGGCCGACTGACGAAGGCCCATATCTGTTGCAATACAATGACAACAACTCGCTGACGTTCATAGCGGACACGGACACATACGCGCCGGTGTTCGGGGGGGTGACGGCCGCGACGGACGCAGGGACCGCGCCGGATCCCGGAGTTATTCTTCAGTGGGCTCCCGCAAAGGACGCCAACCCGCCGATAACATACAATATTTACGCCGCGCTGGCGCCGGAAGAGTTCAATTTCGCGGCTCCGTTCAGAACCACAACCGACTCCGGCTCAGTGGCGATAACGGACCCGGCGTTGCTGTACGGGGAGACGATATATTTCATAGTGCGGGCAGCAGACTCGTCTCCGAACGCCAACGAAGACGTCAACACCAACTATGTGACGGTGAAACTTACGGACGGGGCGGCGCCGGTGTTCGCCGGAATCTCAACGGCGGTTGACACGCAACAGGGCGGGGAAGCAACGCTGACGTGGGCGGCGGCTACGGACAACACTAGCCCCCCGCACCCGATAACATACGACATATTCGCGGCTGGGGCGGCCGGCGCTTACAACTGGTCTCACCCAACGTTCTCCGTGTCGGGAGTCACGACATACACCGTCACCGGCATGCAGAACAACCGACCGTACTATTTCGCGATAAGGGCGCGGGACAAAGGCGGACTTAACGACGGAAATACAGTCGAGTTGAGCGTCACGCCGACGGACGCGGTGGCGCCGACGTTCGCGGGACTCGGAGCCGCAGCCGACATGGAAAGCGGGGCTTCGGTTCAACTGACATGGACCGCGGCGACGGACAATTCTCAACCCATAAAGTATTACATTTTTTACAACCAAGGCGGGGCAATTTTAGACTATAACAATCCGCAAACTTTCCTGACGACCGCAGAAGAGGCGGTAATTTCCGGCCTGACCAACAATGTGGCCTATACCTTCGCCGTGCGGGCGGAGGACAAAGAGGGGAACAGGGAAACCAACACTGTGGAGTTCACAGTGACGCCCACAGACGCGATACCGCCTGTGTTCGAGGGAGTGAACTTCTGTCTCGACACGGGGGAAGGCGACACGATACAGGTGGGCTGGCAGGCGGCGCTGGACAACTCGTTCCCGATAACATACGAGGTTTTCACCGCGACGGAATACGGCGAGGCGCACTTCGACTTCGTGTCTCCGCCATACACGCAGGGCGAGGACGTGACAAGGCATGATGTTGAAGGGCTGACTATGGGGCAGGAGTATTTCTTCGTGGCCAAGGCGATGGACGCGGCCGGCAACTACGGCGGCTCCGAGGCGGCGATATTCCCGGACGCGAGCATCGGAGGCTACACGAAATGCGTGCCGACGGACGGCGCGAACCCTGTTTTCACCGGGCTTGCTTCTGCGGCGGCCACGGGAAGCTCCGGCGAGATTCAACTTTCATGGACGGCGGCGACGGACGCTTCGGCTCCGATAACATACAACATCTACATGGCGACCCAGACGGTGACGGTGTTCACCTCCCCGGCATATACAACTCAAAATCCTACGGGAGTGATAATAACGGGGCTGACTAACGGAACGACATATTATTTCGTCGTTCGGGCGATGGACCCCGGCAAAAGGGAAGAGAAGAACACCGTGAACAGATCGGCCAAGCCGAACGACGGGGTTGCGCCGGTGTTCGCGGGGATTGAGGACTTGGCGGACGCAGGGACTGGCGGGACGCTGACGGCCTCGTGGTCGGCGGCGGACGACCTGTCGATTCCGATAACGTACAACGTGTACGTGGCGACGTCATCCGGAGGGCAGAACTTCACAACGCCGAAAACATCGACTCAAGCTTTGAGCGCGTCCATCACCGGGCTGGTGAACGGAACGCCGTACTATGTGGTTGTGAGAGCGGTGGATTCGGGAGGGGTGTCGAGCGCAAACACGGAAGAACGTCTAGCCACGCCGACGGATTCGACGCCGCCTGTTTTCGCCGGGCTTGCGAGCGCTGCGAACACGGGAGCCGGAGGGGCGGTTCAACTCGATTGGACTCCCGCGACCGACCCGTCAACGCCGATAAAATATCTAGTGTATTATTCGACGGGGGGCGACCCGATAAACTACTCGACGCCGACCGTAATTGTTTCCACGCGCCCGTACACGATTACGGGCCTTGCCAACGGAGTTCTCCATTCATTCTCCGTGCGGGCCAGAGACAACAACGGCAACGCGGATGCCAACGTTGTGGTCAGGACGGCGACGCCGGTTGACACTTCCGCTCCGATGTTCGACGGAGTGAAAACGGCGACCGACGCGCAGACATACGGAGCAATCAATCTCACGTGGCTGCCGGCGACGGACAACTCGCCGCCTGTGGACTACCTGATTTATTACAGTTCCAGCTCGACGCCGGCGACAATAATCGCGGGCGGGGTCAAGCAGACGGCCACCGGCGCGTCCGCCACGGTTTCAGGTCTCACAAACGGTGTTTACACTTATTTCATAATACGCGCCAGAGACGCCTTCGGAAACACGGAAACCAACAACATCGTAAAGGGAGCGGTTCCTAACGACTTTGCGCCGCCGGTTTTCACCGGATTGCAAACGGCCGCCGACACGAAGAAGGGCGGCGAAGTGCGGCTGGAATGGAACGCCGCGACGGACCCGACGACGCCTATCGTGTACAACATATACAAATCGACCAGTTCTGCGCCCGCCGTCCTGTTCAACGCGGCGGCTCTTTACGCGTCAACGCAATCGCTGGCGTACAACGTGACGTCGCTGACGAACGGGACGACATACTATTTCGGGGTGAGAGCAAAAGACGGCAGATCGAACCTCGAAACCAACACGGTCACACTGTCGGCGATTCCGACCGACCAGACGCCGCCTGCGTGGACGGGGCTGCAGAGCGCGGTGGACTCGACTGTGGGCGGAGAGCTTGTGCTGTCATGGTCGGCGGCGACGGATCGCTCGACTCCGGTGTATTACAACGTGTATCTGTCCGACACCCCCGGAGGACAGAATTTTAACGCGCCGCCGGATCGGCAGGCTGCCGCTACGACCGCCTATCACCTTACGGGGCTGGACGACGACGAACCGGTGTATGTTGTTGTCACTGCTATGGACTCCAGCGTGTACGCGAATGAGACAAGCACGGCGGCGCTCGAATTCTCCGCAACCCCCACAGACCAGACGGCTCCGGCGTTCGCGGGAATCAGCAAGTTGTCGATTTACGACGAAAACGGAGCGGTGAAACTGGAATGGACGGCGGCCTCCGACCGCTCAGAACCGGTTTACTACAACATCTATCAGGCATCCACCACGAACGGATTCAACATGACCGCCCCGCACTATACGGTGACAGGAACGACGAGTCACATAGTGACCGGGTTGCGACACAACGAATATGTGTACTTCATCGTCCGGGCGAGGGACAGTTCGTCCAACCTTAACGAAGACACAAACTCCGTGAAGAAACATATCCGGTTCCAAGACTTGTGGCCGCCGGACGAACCGACGGGGATTTCGGCTATCGCGGGCGACGCGTCCCCGACGCCGGGAGACGAATATGTGACGATAACATGGACGGCTCCGACGACGAGTTCGAGCGGAGCGACGCTGACGGACCTCGCGGGCTACAACGTCGTCCGGGGCACGTTCTCAGGAATTTACGACACCACGCCCAATCAGGTGGACGGCGTCATTAACGGACTCATCCCGCCTTCGGCCACCTCTTATGCGGATTCTTACGAGCTTATTGAGGGAACAACCTATTACTATGCGGTCGTCGCAGTGGACAACGCCGGCAACCAGAGCATGCCTTCGTCTCAGGTGTCGGCGACGCCTAGGAACGCGGACGACGCGGTTCCGTTGCCCCCGGAGAATGTGACGGCGCTGTCCGGCGACGGACAAGTCCTCGTGAGATGGACGAAGCCGCTCTTCAACGAGAATTTTACACCGCTGACGGACCTGCAAGGCTATTATCTTTACCGCAGTTTCGTTTCCGGCTCGATGTACGGCAAACTGACGCCCGACATCATTCCGCCGAACACGCTTGAATATCTAGACACCAACGTGACGAACGGAACCTCATATTACTATGTGCTTGAGTCAATCGACAGTTCCGACCCGCCGAACATAAGCGAATACTCCAACGAGGCGGTGGGAACGCCCGGCGTTGTGCCTGATTTCCCGCCGTCGCCGCCGACGGGCCTTTCTGTGGTTATGACGGGCAGCGGGACTTCTTCCTCCATATCGTGGACGGCGCCGACGACAAACTCGGACGGCTCGCTGATAGCGGGCGACCTCGCCGGATACAATATCTATCGCGCAACTAACTGCGCGGTCGGGGCCGCGACCAAGCTCAACACGTCTCTGATAACGTCCCCGTTCTATGCCGATTCAGGCCTGACGCCGGGCACGCAGTACACATATTACGTCGAGGCGGCGGACTTTGCCGGGCAACTAAGCGAGGAGTCCTCTCCGGCGGTCGGCATTTACGGAACCAAAGGAGTGACAAGCTCGCTACTGGTGAGGGATGTCGAGCAGCAGACATCCAGCGGATACGCGCTTGTCGGAGTCGCCTGCCTACAGATGCAACTTGTGAGGCTGCCGGACACAGTGGTCGCCACCGGCTACACATCGTCTGACGGCTCGTTCACGATAGTTTACGAATCAGCGTCCACGTCCGACCTGTTTAAAGTAAGACTGGTGGTTGAAGAAGGAACAGGCTATCCGTACACCACGCCGTTCTCCGGGGGAGTGGCATACCTCGACCTGAAGTCGAACTTGACGCTGGCGTCGAGCGGATTTACGCTTCTTGACCCCGCGCCGCAACCGATAGGCCCCGGCGGGCCTTCCGTGGCGGATTCCAACTGCGACGGCATTGTGAATATGCACGATTTCCGCGCCATCAAAGTCAACTATGGGCTGGAATGCGGCGATACGGGCTTTGCGGAGACCGCCGACTTCAACGGAGACTGCATAGTGGATATTAAGGACTTCTTTGTCCTTAAAACCAACTTCTCAAGGAATGCCGAGGCGAATCCCGCCCAGTGCGCGCCGTAAGGCTTGAAAGAAGAGCAATCGCCGCTGAGTTTGCGGCGCGAACAAAATAAACATGCGGTTCAGGCAGTTTTTAGCGCACGCCCGCGCATCACGACGCGAGCGCTCAACGCCGTGCTCCGCACACTTCTTCCGGAGGTCGTTTTTCCCCTAATGGAAAAAACTAAAAAGTCATCCAGCATCCACCAGTTCGTCAGCTTCACAATCGACCGAGAACTCTTTGCCGTCGATGTCATGAGAGTTAACAGCGTGGAGCGAGTGAAAGATACCACTACGATCCCCGGAATGCCGGATTTTCTTGAAGGCGTCTTCAATCTCAGGGGTGTCATCATTCCTGTTGTGGACCTCCGAAAAAGATTCGGCATGCCACAGAAAGAGCACACCAAGGAAACACGCATCATACTTGTCGAACTCGACAACGGCCTAATTGTCGGAATGATAGTGGATTCCGTAAAAGAAGTCTTTCAGATAGAGCCTGAAAACATCGGCGGTGTTCCTCGCATCGGCAAGGCGGGAATGGACAACAAATTCATTCGCGGCGTTGCTAGGAAACACGACAGTCTTATTATCATTCTGGACGCGGACAAGATTTTCTCCGAAGTCGAAGCAGAAGACCTCAAGTCGCTAACGTAACGCTGTTGCGTTTAGCGGCCATGTTTTCGACGTTTTCATGTCAAATGTTTTTCAGCTTGGCCAAGTTATTGTTTTTCATTGGTTTAAAAGAAGAATAAACATAATAAAACAAAATATATTTATAATAGTCGATATGTCCCTGATTTCTTCCTGTGATTCTTTTTACTAGTCATTTCCGGCCTGTTTGACAACCTGCTCAGAACTGGACATTTCCTTGCCTTCCGCAATGGCCAAATACTTCTCGACATAGAAATACTGCCATAGGACTTTAAGTATCACTGCGACGGGTATAGCGGCTATCATTCCGGCAAGGCCAGCCACCTGCCCACCGCACATCAGCGCGAAAATTATCACTGCCGGGTGCAAACCTACATCTTTGCCAATAACTTTGGGAGCGATAACGTTGCCTTCAAGGAATTGCAAAATAAGAAAGGCGACAAGCACGTAAATCAGCTTCCACACAGGAGAAAAACATGCGATGGCCAAAGGCCCGATCAAGGCCAAAATAGGCCCCACATACGGAATGAACTCGGTGATTCCCGCAATAAGTCCGAAAATCAGAGCATACTTCGGGAAGGGTATCATCATCGTAGTGGTTGTCAAGATTCCCATGATGAGACAGAGCTTCAACTGGCTCCGGATAAAACCGCCGATGGCTGTATTGATACGCGACATTACGGATTCGAATTCAGGGCGGTAAGCCGGAGGTATGTATAGAACGACGCTTTTCCAAAGGCGCTGACCGTCGGCTAGAAAATAGAAAAGGAGAATGGGAACGATGACAAGAGCCGCCATTGCGTCAAAGAACCCCGAAACGCTTTTAAGAATTTGCGCGGCAGTCTCAGTGGCTTTGTTCTTGATGCTTTCTGCGGCGTCCTTTGTGATCGTTTCCGCGTCGAAGGGCAGGTCGGCCGCTTTCACAGCGGCTTTTGCCTGCTCGAACGCCGGCCCGGCGGACTCGATATATTCCGGAAGTCTCTCTCCAAGCTCTTTGAACTGGTTTATCGCGGGAGGAGCCGCAAGCGCGATAATTAACGCCAACAAGCCCGCCAGAGCCGCGAACGAGCCTAGCGCAGCCGCCCACAAGGGAATCCTGCGCTTGCTCAGCCACATAACAGCGGGATTAAGCAGATAGGCTAATACTCCCGCCGCAGCGAAATATCCGATAACGGTTTTTACCTTGAACACAAAAACGAACAGCGCGCCTGCGGCAAGCGCCCACAACAACGCGGTTCTAAACTTCATTGCAAATTGTTCCTGCTTATTGGTTTCCATAAGGGTGATTTTAACGCATATATAGGTTGATGAAAAGAAGATTGTCGTGAATGAATACCTTTTCCTGAGCGCCGGGAAAGCCAATGAAGGGCGGTCTACCGCGTTGAATAATCGACTCGAACTTGGCCGCTAAAACCATTCCCGGTTGTATTCAACAGGATTAATCAGCGCTTGAGCGGGGGGAGAGTCGAGGCGGGATGTAAGACTGCTCGCCGGGGGAGATATCCGTTATAGAAGGCCGCTCGCCGCACACGCGGCAGTCGGGATCGCGCCGGATGTTAAGCTCTCTGAAACGCATTTTCAGGGCGTCGTATATCAGCAACCTGCCGACGAGAGAATCCCCTAGCCCCAGAATGAGCTTGACCGTCTCGGTCGCTTGAATCAGTCCGATTGTTCCGGGAACAACTCCCAGAAGTCCGATTTCATTGCCTCTGGGGATTATTTCGGGATCGGGCGGTGTCGGAAACAGGCAGCGGTAGCACGGGCCTTTGCCCGCGATGAAAGTCGAAGCTTGGCCTTCAAACTGAAAAACCCCGCCGTGGACGAACGGCTTGCGCTGGAGCGCGCACGCGTCGTTCACGAGGTATCTCGTGTGAAAATTGTCGCACGCGTCCACCGCTATGTCGTAACCGGAAAGGATTTCCATGACGTTGTCGGGAGTTATGCGCTCGGCGACCGGCGCTAGTTTCACATCCGGGTTGAGCGCTTCGACGGTGTCGCGGGCCGAATCGGTCTTGAGCCTGCCGATGTCGGGCGTTGAATGAAGAATCTGTCTTTGAAGGTTGCTGATATCGACCGTGTCGGAGTCGGCTGCTCCGATGAGGCCGACGCCCGCGGCGGCGAGATAGAAAATGACGGGAGAGCCTAAGCCGCCCGCGCCGACGACAAGCACGCGAGCCGACAGCAGTTTCGCCTGTCCGGTCTCGCCCACGCGGTCGAGCATCAGATGTCGGGCGTATCTGCGGCGCGCCTCTTCTCCCAGCGCGCTCACCGCTCGTTTCCTTTCCCGTCGCCGAAGATGGGCAGCGGAGCGCCGTCCGCGCGCGGCATCTTCACTCCCAACATGCTCGCGACCGTCGGCGACCAGTTGATGGTGAACGCCTCCGGAAGCTCGCCCCTTATCACTCCGGGGCCTGCGAACAGCATTGGCACGTAGGAGTCGTCCGGGCACAGAGAGCCGTGTTGACCGGGATGGAAACCCTCGACGGTGTTTATGTTGAAACGATTTTCGCAGTAGTCAAGAAGCAACACGATATCCGGCCCCTTCGGGCTGTCGATGCCCCGGAGTCGTTCTACGGGTTTGACGTACGCGGGGTCTCCGCCCTTGAAATGCTCTTCGAGCGGGACCAGTTCCCCTGCGGCGTCGTACGGCGGCTTGTTGACATAAACCCGGTACGGCTCGTCGAACCGCGTCCGCGTCAGAAGGAAGTCCAGATAGCCTTTGAATTTGTAATCCCCGAAAGGAGCAATCCCGGCAGAAGCTTTCATGAAATTGTTCAGAGCCGGGACGATGTCGGACGCGAAATCGGGCGGGGTTTTCCAATCGCCAGTCTTTCTGTTCTTGATGTAGAAGCCGGCCCCGGCCCCGTGGCCGAGAGTCCCGATGACGTCCAGCCCGCCGAGTTCGTTGCGGGACAACCCTCTGTCCATCTTCTCGAAACCGGCGGCTCGCAACTGCGGAAAGAAATCTTCGATCCACATACAGCGTTCGAGATGTTTTTCCTTGTCCAAGTTGGACTGCCCGTGGTCGGCGCACACCGACCAATACAGTTCATCCTGCGGGAACATCGCTTCGAGAGCGGTCTTTAATCTCGTCAGTTCCTTGTCTATGAAGTCCCGGAGGTAGGTTTCCTGCCCGGGAACGCCGTGCCGGTGGCTGTGGCCGTCGTTGCCGCCGTAGTAGATCGCCAGCAGGTCCGCGGGGCGCTTGCGCATAAGGCGAATAGCGCGAGTCGCCATCATCTTGTCGAACATCTGGTATGGTTTGCCGTACTGTTCGATCATGCCGTAGCGGAGCATGTCCGTCCTCGCCGGGCGCGCCCACACCGTCGCTCCTTTTCCGATATAGTGGAAAAATGTGTATGATGTTTTTCCCGCCGCCGTCATCTCTTCGTAAATCGTGGGATGGTCGGGGCAGAGGTCGTTGTTGATTTGGCCGCCTTCGTTCCTGTCCGGCAACAGAATGGACGGCATGCCGAACAGTTTTTTGTCGAAGGAGAGCAGGGCCTCGTAAAGGCATTCGATGTATGAGCGGCCGCGCGGCGGGTCGGCGAACCTGTCTACCCACTCGTTGTTCAGAAGGCCGTGGCTGCGATACCAGCTCCCGGTGTATAGAGTCGCGCAGCAGGACGCGGTGGTGGACGGGAACATGGTGACCGCGTTTTTCACCCTGACGCCGTTGTCGGCCATCCAGTTAAAGAAAGGGGCTTGCCGCTCGTCGATAAGTCGGTAAAGAGTGTCGCGATGGCATCCGTCGATGCCGATCATGATTGCGCGTTTTGCCATTAAGATAACCTCCCGATATTCGCGCCGCTAAAATTTCAAATCTTTCCTATGAGTGGCTTCGGCCAGAATCGCGTCGAACGACGCGTCCGGCGGGTCAGCCTTCGCCTCGGCTATCCGCACGAACTGCATGCACGTCGGGTGGAGAAATTTCACCGTCTCCTCTTCGAGCCGCTCCGGCGGATAGACCTTCGAGTTGATGCTTTTGCTCATCAGCTTTGCCGATTCCTTGTATTTGCCCTGTCTGTAGAGATCGACGGCCTGTTTTGCGGCGGCCGTCAGCGCCGATGTCGCGTCCCCGACTGGTTTCTCCGGGAATATGTCGAATATCCGGGCGGCCTTTTCCGCCGCCTCGTCGAACCGCCTCTGGAAGTAGAACAGCACGCTGTCCTCGTGCAGGTCGCAGCATTCGAGCTTGATGTCCGGCAGGCCGTCGGACTTCTTGGCGAGCAGTTCGTATATCTTCACCGGATTCTTATACGCCGAACTAATCTGTATGTCGAGGAAACGGACGATTATGAACTCGTCCGCCTCGGCCCGCGTGAACTCGCTTATTGTGGTTTGCGTGGAGTAGAGTTTTCCGGACGATTCCATGTGCTCGCCGAAGTCCACCTCCGGGCCGATGACGGTGTAGCAGAATCGGTTTGTGGAACCCATGTTGCCTGCTATCATCTCGCCCGTGTTCGCCCCGCAGCGCACCTGCAGAAGGTGTTTGCCCTGAGTCTTCCACGCCTCCCGCATCTCGGCTATCTTCGCCTGCATGTCCAGCGCGTTGTAACAGACGTTCTTCGCGTGATCGGGGAAGGGGATGGGAGCGCCGAAAATGCCCACGATCGCGTCGCCGATGTACTTGTCCAGCGTGCCGCCGTACTGCATGAGTATCGCCGTCATCTCCGTCAGGTATTCATTCAGCAACTCGACCAGCTCTTCGGGCGTCAGAGCTTCGGATATGGAGGTGAACCCGGCGACGTCTGAGAAGAACACTGAAGCGCGAGTTCTCTCGCCGCCGAGTTTCAGCTTGTCCGGGTCGGCCAGAAGCGAATCGACGACCTGCGGGTTCACGTACGTCGAGAACATGCCTTTCATCTTCTTCTTTTCCTTCTCCTCGGTGAGGAAGCGGTAGATGAAGACGCTTAGGAATGTCGCCGCTATCAGGCCGATAGCGGCGAACACGGGGATTTCTATGCGCTTGGCAATGAACAGGTAGTTGGCCGCAGCGAAGTAAGCAGCCGCCACGAACAGCATGATTGAGAAGTTGATTACGGCCACCAAGAACGGGTTTGTGTGCCTGACCGCGCCGCCGGAGAATCCCAGCCCGGCGCCCAGAACCACGAATATCAGCGCCACCCAGATAAACGGCGCTTTGTCTATGAACAGTCTTTCGACTATGGTGTTTATCGCGTTCGCGTGCAGTCCGAGGATTTTATACCTCGGTTCGAGCGGCGTCGGGTTCATGTCCGCAGTGCCTTCCGCCGTCAGCCCGATGATTATTATCTTGTCCTTGAGAGCCTTTATCTTTTCGTCCAGAGTCGCCGCTTCGCCGGTCTTGACGATGCTCTCGTAAATTTTCGCCTCGTCCTCTTGCAGCGGGTCGGTCTGCTCTTCCGGCGGAATCTTCGCGTTCGCCCTTCCCCGCTCAAGGATGCTGTGCCGTCCGAGGGTGGAGTAGAAATTCAAGAAGCTGTCCGTGTCAAACAGCGTGGTGTCCGCCCAGATGCCCGCCCAGTTGACCAGCATCTTGCCGCCGGGAAGCAGCGGGATCGTTATATCCTCGGTCCCGCCTTTAGCTCCGGGGAGTGTCGCGTTCTTAAGGATGATTTTATTTCTTTTCAGCAATACATCTTCCGGTTTCACCTTCAGATATTTCAGCGCGATGAGAAAATCCACGTGGGGATACAGTTTGTTTTCATAAGAATACACGGGCGCGATCATACGCAGCGTGCCGTCTCTTCTGCTGAACTCCGCCCGCTGCGGGCCTTGACCGGCGGTGTTCATCCCGATTTCCGGCTGAACCGGATTGACCTTGTTTAGCTTCGGAAAGGCGTTTTCAAGTCCGGGCGGAATATCGAAGACGTAGAATTCTTTTTCTGTCGCCGCAGTTTCTTCCTCATTCTGCTCCGCTCCGGCCATCCGCAGCACTTTGTCCTTCAGAAGTCTGTCGTTTATCGCGTCGTCGAAAGGCGTTCCCTCTTTGCCCATCAGATAGTCCAGATCGCTCGCCGACAGAGATTGGTAAGCTTCGAGCGCGAGGGCTTCCATGGAAGGGGGAGCCGGCGGCGGGTCGGACTTCATCGCTTTCTCAAACAGGCTCCTCGCGTAGGCGTCGGTCTTCAGAACCTTCGCGCTCATCGGCGGCGAGTTCTGCTTGTGGAAGTGGTAAAGCTCTTCCGACTTCCTCTTTCTGTCTTCGGCAATCCTTTTTGCGACAGCGCTCCCGAAAGGCTCGCCTTCGCCTTCTAGAAGGAAGTCGAAGCCGCGCAGGTCAAGATTCTGGTAGGCGTCGAACACGAGAGCCTCGGCCGGATTGTCCGGTTTGTTGCGGGTGGGGTAGGAGAGCACGCGCTCGAAGACGGCGCGCGTATTCTTGTCCAGTTTTAGGTCTTTCGGCTCGTGTGGCGTCGGCAGATAGTTCTTTGCGCTGAACGCGAAATAGACATTGCGAGCGGAGGCCGCCGCGCGGCCCACCGCCTTCTCCCGGTCGGGCGCAAGCTCGTTGAGATGCATGTTGTGCCCGGCGAACCCGGCCACCTGCTCCATCAGGCCGGACACACTCCCGAGTTCCTCGTCGAAAACAATCTCCTCGAATCTGGGAGCCAGATCCGCCGCGTACGACGGAGCTTCGGGGTCGTCGAGAAAATCTCTGTATGTCCCTATCTTTTCCATCATCCCGAATTTCAGTTCGAGGTTGTAGAACAATATCTGAGATATCTGCTCAATGGCCCCTGAGAACCCTTCCCGGACGTCGATATCCACCTTGCGCCCGAATGGGCGCGAGTAGTCGATCGCGAACAGAGTGGCGAGCGCTCCGTGTTTATCCAGCCCAAGCCCGTTTATCACGTCCACGTAATATATCGGGTCGTCAGGGTACGCGCCCTCCCAATCGAGAGTCGAGTCGTCGATCAGCACATTGTGGATGTCTCTGTTCACGGGCGGCTTCTCGAATCTCTGCCGCACCTTGAACTTAGCGTCTAGGTCGAGGTTCCCTATCGTGTCTAAAGCTCCGGACGCGAAAAGGGCGATGAATAGAACGGACATCGCAAGCCCTATGAACGGGCCGATTATCTTGTTCCTGTCTTCAGCCTTGTGCGGAAGTTTTAGTTTCAACGAGGTTCTCCAGTGATTCCGGCATTATGCGGCGCAGGCCGCGGCTATTTCTTGGTCATCACGTACACGCCGTCCCACTTGCCGTCATCGCCGACCGGAGGCGGGGTGGCCTTGTAATCGTCGCAACGGGCCATGTACACCTTGCTTGGGCCGTCTCCGGGCCGCGCGTCCATCGCCCTCTGGAATCCGGCTTTCGCCTCGTTCCACTTCATTTCCAGATACAGTTCGTACGCCTCCGCGAACCGTTTCGCGCACTCCGCCACATCCTCCGGCAACCCTTCGTCCGTTCTTCCCAGCAACTCGTACACCTTCACTGGCTCCAGTTTCCCGACCACCCGCATCTTGTCCAACATCCTCACTATCACGAAATCCTTCGCTTTTTCCAGCGTAAACTCGCTTATCATCAGGCTAGAGCCGTATTGCTTATTGGCTCCCAGAAGACGGGCCGAGAGGTTGACGGCGTCGCCCATTATCGTGTAGTTGAATCTCGACTCCGACCCCATGTTCCCGGCTATCATCAGGCCGGAATTCAGCCCGACCATAGTGCGTATCGGCTTCTTTCCCTCCTGCTCCCATTTCTTGAGAAGCTCGTCGTTGGCCTTCACCATGTCCAGCGCCGCGTAGCAGGCTTTAACCGCGTTGTCCTCGTAGTGAACGGGCGCGCCGTACACAGCCATAATTATCGCGCCCTCGTACTTGTCCAACATTCCCTGATTGTCAAATATCTTCGCCGTCATCGCCGTAAAATATTCGTTCAGCCTGTCGACAAGCTCCTCCGGCGACTCCGCTTCCGAAAGCCCCGGCCCGTACGCCATCGCGAACATCGCCGTCAGGTCCATCTTCTCTCCGCCAAGCCTCAGCTTTTCCGGGTGATGTATCAGCGTCTCCACGACCTCCGGATTCACGTATGTGGAGAACATCGACTTCATCTTCTTCGCTTCCTTGCCCTCTGTCATGTACCTGTAGACCACCACCAGCAGGTAGGAAAGCGCGATCGCCGCGACGACGGACACCAAGGGAGCCCATATCATAGCGGAGCCGAACAGGTATTGCGTCGCAGCGGCGTACGCTGCGATAGTCCCCGCCGCCACCGCGCCGCCGATGGACTGCTTCGACGCGCCGCCGACGAAACCCACCAGCGCGGACAGAGCCAGCGCCGCCGCAAATGTCGCCCAGAACGGAGCCCTCTTTATGAACAGGCTTTTAATTATCGTGTTCACCGCGTTGGCGTGCATGCCGACGAGGGGGTCCCTCGGATTGAACGGAACCGGGTTCAGGTCGTGCGTGCCCGCCGCCGTCAAACCTATCAGAACCACCTTTTCCCTGAAAAACTCCAACTCCTCGGTCACTCGCTTGATTTCCTCGTCGTCGAGGCTTTCCAGAATTGCCGCTTCGTGCTGCGCCAGCGGCGCGCCAGCCTCGTTCTTCTTGAGGATGTTGTATTTAACCGCGTCCTCGTAAACCTTTCTAACGCTGCGGTGTATGAACGTGTTCGGCTGCAGGAACGCTCCAGCCCAGTTCACCAGCAGCGTCCCTTTTTCATCCAGCGGCATCGTTATAGTCGTCTTCTTTTCGCTTCCGGGAAACGTAGCGTTCCTTATGACGATTTTTTCCGGATAGAAATCCAAGTCATCGTTCTGAACTCCCAGATAATGCATCGCCGCGAGGAAGGATATATGGAAATAAAGCGTGTCGTCAAAGTTCAGCGCGGGAGACATCATTCGTATGACGCCGTCCTTCTGCAGTTCGGGCAGAACGTATCCCACTCCCGCCGAGCCGTCCCCGAACATCGGCATAACCGTCTGGAACTGAACCACGTCGATGTACTCGTCCAAAACGCTCTTCGCCGGAACCGGGTTGTCGGGCCTTATCTTCGCTTTAAATCTTTCATTCACGCCCATTCCGTAATCCGTCTGGGCGCGCACTTTTGCCAGTTCAGCCATGACCAGCTCTTTTTCCTTGTCGCTGAAAGGTATCGGCTTGCGCGCGCCGGACTGCTTCTCTCCGCTTTTTTCCAGAAGCCACTCGAAATCGCCCGGTCTCAGGTTGCGCAGCGCCTTGTTCAATTCAACCTCGGCCTGATTGTCCGTCTGCGTCCTGTCGGTCATGCCGATGAACTTCAGGAACATCGCCCTCGCGTCCGGGTCATACAATATGTCGTCCCGTTTGTATGCGGATTCCTCTTCCTTGTTGGCGAGTTGTCCGAGCAACACGTTGCCCGCCCTTTGTATCGAGTCCGCCAGAATCGCGTCCCTGTCCGGCGCCAACGCGTCCAGCGTAGAGTTCTCAAACAGGTACAGTGCCGCGTCGTTGTACGCCTCGGAGAACCTTGCGAACTGCGGGTCGCTTGTGATCGCGTCAAGCTCCGCCACCATCTCTTTGATGTCTTTTTCCTCGACCGGCCCCGTCAGCCTGTCCGAAATCTCGTACAGCTTCATCTTCACGTTCTGGTCCCACTCTGTTTCCTCAGGAACGATCGAGGCAAGAGTCTCGAATTTCTTCGAAAACGTGTCGGCCACGCCGGGGTTCAACGCCGGACCTGAACGGTCGAAGAAAAACACGTCGAACAGAACCATCCTTGCGCCCGCGCCCTCGGCTCCGAGAGCCGTCACTATCTCGCTCCATATCGTCCTGTCAAACGGCCATGTGCGCCACTCGTAGCTGTCGTCGTCTATGTCCAGCAACACGATGTCCCGCGACACTTTTTCTTCCGGCAGCGGGCCTCTCGTGCGGAATCTCTGGTCGTACGCCTTGTGCTCGAAACTCTTCAAAAGTTCGTGAGCCACCCCGATGCCCGGCAGTTCTGCCGCCTTAGGGTGCGGCAGCAGCCCGGCGACCACTCCCACCAACAGCCCCAGCGCTACGCCCACGACCTTGTTTCTGGACTCCGGGGTTCTCCATAGCTTCAGTTTCTTCATTCAAAACCTCCGCGACGCTTGAAAGACGGCTCCGCTCCGGCGCTTTTCGGAGGCTCTCGCTTCCGCCTTTTCCGCCAGCCCCACACGCAATTCTTCCCAACCGTCTGTTCTTTCTAAAATAATTCTAAGAATTATATAATCTGTAATTCCTTTTGTATAGCAAACCGCTTCCGGCGCGTGGGGGCAAAAATGCGCCTATGATAAAGGCTGTCAACCCACCGTAACCCAACCCTCATCGAAAAGGGGTGGAGGGGCGGGTAGGTTTTAGAATACGATCTCGCAGTTTTCGGCCTTGAGAGACCTGACGGGCCAATCACCTATAC
>JAKQBV010000123.1 GCA_029573925.1 bacterium | reverse complement strand
GATTTGGGAGACCCGGAACCGCCGTCCAACGAAATCCTCGCCGCCGCCGCCGCTCTAGTTCCGAAATATTCGTCCGACGATTGGAATCTTCGCCGCTCCAGAAAACCGGATTGCGGCGACGAAGAATAAATCCGGAGGTTTTTCAGTCACATGAAATTCAAAGCAAACTTCTTGTTCGACGGCCCCATCGACATGGTGTGGGAGGCCAGAGAGAAAAGGTTCGAGAACCCCGACAAGTTTCCCGAACTGCAGAAGCACGAGGAGATTTCCCGCCGAGAGGAAGGCAAGAAAATTTTCTCCAAGAGGATAATCGAGCTTTCCGCCAGCATCCCGAAACCCCTGCAGAAAGTGCTGTCGGACGACATGATGAAGACCATCGACGAGTCGGTCTACGACATGGAGACGAATGTCCACACTTGGACGATCACCCCGAAGGCCGGAAGCAAACTGTTCAAGTGCACCGGATACTCGAAGTACAACGAGTACGAGGAAGGCGGGCAGAGGAAGACCAAGCGGGAGCTTGAGCTGGAAGTGAAAGTGGACCTTCCCCTGCTGGGAAAAATGGCCGAACAGGTCATACTCGAGGCGTATAAGAAGAACCTCGAAAAAGACAACCAGACTATAGCGAAGATGATAAGGATAATGAAGGAAGAAAAGGCGTGAGGCGGCCGGGCGGCGCGCGGACTTGAAAAAAGCGCGCCGCCCGTTATCATAACCGCGAACGCCGCCGCGGCCGGAATACGCGGCGGATTCCCGGAGGCGATCTCAAGTGAATGTTTCATCCGCCATACAGCGCAGGCGCACTATCAGGCGTTTTAAAAATCAATTTGTTCCGGAATCAATGTTGATTAAGTTTGTTGACGCCGCCCGGCTAGCCCCCTCGGCTGGCAACTCTCAACCTCTTGAATACATCACTGTGGCTTCGGCTTCGGGGTGCGAAAAAATATTTCCGCATCTGAAATGGGCGCGTTTCATCGGCGGCGGCGACACTCCGGCGGAAGATAAAAAACCAGCCGCGTACATCGTCGTTCTAATCAACAGAAACATAGCCGCAAAGGGCGGCGGACACGAGTCCGGAGCCGCCGTTCAGAATATCCTCCTGTCCGCCATCGAAGAAGGCTACGGGGCCTGCTGGCTGCGTTCGGTGGACCGCGCGGCGATCAAAGAAGCTTTCGGCATTGCCGGCCATTGCGACGTCGATAGCGTCGTCGCTCTCGGCAAACCCGCGGAGTCTCCCATAACCGAACTGGCGGGCGACGACACCAAATACTGGCGAGACGACAGGGGCCTCCTCCATGTCCCCAAACGCTCCATAGACACGATTCTCCATAAAGAAAAATTCTGACGGCGAGTCAACGGGGAATGCGTTAAGGGAAAACTTTTAAAAAAGTTTTTCCTTAAAATCCTTTTCAAAATCTTTCATGCAGGCGCCGAATGCGGAGCTTCGCTTCCGCCTTCGGCGCGTATCATATGAAAAGATGTTTGATAAAAATATTCAAAGAAGAACATTGCGTTCCGCTATCGCCAAGGAAAAACTTTAACAGAAGTAGCTTTACGGCTATTCGCCGGCCCCGGTTTGTTGAGGCGCGATTTCGGAGGCGAAATGGCTGGTGGCGGCGTAGAAGAGTATTGAGCGCCTGCCGTTGATTTCGCCTGTGAAGTATGCGACCTGAGAAGGCGAAGCCGCGCCGGGCCATTTCTGTTCGAGCACGAAAACGCCGCAGTTTGCCACGCCGGTTTCAGCGGCGGCGGGCCGAATCTCGGACGTGTTTTTCAGCAGGTTTTCTTTTGCGAGAACGGAGCCGAGGACGCCGAGGGCCTGTCCGCATTCCATATCTTTTGCGAGAGCCACGGAGCAGCTTTCGCAGGGTTTCATCCCCTGTTTCTCGATGTCCGCGCGAACCGCGTCTGCGGCGGCGGAAACATAGTCGCGCATATCGATTTTCTTGGCCGCGAGAGCGGCGGGATCGGCGGATATTCTAGCGATGAACTCGAAGCTGGTGAGGTCGTCCACGGCTTTCACGTCTGACATGGAGTTGCGGCATACGCGGGCGGCGAACTTGTCGACGCCGGGTTCCTGAATGTCGCCAGTTCTTGGAGCGCGGGCGGCAGGGGAGGAAGCAGGGCGTTGCGCGGCGGGGCGGGCCGGCATGTTGGGCATGGGCATGGGCGGCTCGGCGGTCTTGTTGCCGAATGTCATATACGCCGCCGCGCCGGCCGCGACGACCAGCAACACGATCAACAGTACAACTGGTTTCTTCTTCGCGTTCGGGTCTTTCGGAGCCTTAGGCGCGCGCGGGGCTTTTGGCGTTTTAGGCTCTTTAGGCGGTTTCTGTTTTTTTTCTTTTTTCTCTTTTTTCTTTTTGCCGGGGAGGATTTCCTCGTCTTCTGCGGCGGCTGCGGGCTGTTTAGGATATTGCGGGGGCGGCGCTGCGGCGGCAGGCTGTTTAGGATGCTGCGGAGGTTGAGGCGCGGCGGGTTTGGCGGCCGCCTGCGCGGGAGCCGCTTTTGTTCCGCATTCAGGGCAAAACGCGTCGCCCGGTTCGAGGTTGGTTCCGCATGTGGAGCATTTCATGGTTCGCCTCCGCGATGTCCGCCGCGTCCCGGTTGCCAAAAGACCCCGTCGCCGGCAGGTATGCTTTCGGGGAATCATAGCACGAAACCGCCGCCGTTTACAGCGCCATTTTTTACATAATCTTAACGGGCGAGTAATTAGGCAAGGCTTACTATTAGATTTGACGGTGCTATAATAAGAATCGTGTTCGCGTGGCAATGAGGGTTATAGGATGAAAGAGTTTTATGGTTCTGACGAAATGCAGAAAACTGATTATGTGTAGATGTTGGAATAAAAAGGGTTCAGACATGGAAATTCTAGACGAATATGTGGGTTGGTTACGTTTTAATAAAGCAATGAATGACAAGCACGAAGAGAACATCATACAGATTAAGGGCGCTTTGGAACTTTTGGAAGAATGCGTAAAAATTCTATTTGGGATAATAAAAACAGAAATCGAGTATCCGAATAAAAGCATTATTCATGACGCATTTCTTGTTCCTATGCTAGCAAGGTCTTTCAGACATTGTGTTGCTGCGCTAAAAATATCTTTGTCAGGATATCCTGATTCCGCATACATAATAATTCGAACATTATGGGAGTGTCGGATACGAATTCTAATATGGGGCATCCGGGAAACGAGTGGGTAGC